>DATGHL010000052.1 GCA_035308025.1 Candidatus Binataceae bacterium | reverse complement strand
AGTGTCCTGAGTCTAAAGAACGTTTACAAAATCGAGCGACGGAGTCGAGGATTTGGTCGGCGGTTTTGGTCCAGATGAAGGGTTTGGGATGCCGGTTGTTGATTTCGAGATAACGGCGGATGGCGTCCTCGAGTTCACGGGTGCTGCGGTGCGCGCCGCGGCGCAGTTGCTTTTCGGTCAGCGCCGCGAACCAGCGCTCGACCAGGTTGAGCCAGGAAGCGCCGGTCGGCGTGAAGTGCAGGTGGAAGCGAGGATGCTGCACCAGCCAGCGCCGGATCGCCGGGGTCTTGTGCGTGGCGTAGTTATCGATGATCAGATGGAGGTCGAGGGCGCGCGGCACGGTGTCGTCGATGGTCTGGAGAAACTGGCGAAACTCGATGGCCCGATGCCGCTGATGCAACGCCCCGATCACGGTACCGGCTTTGAAGTCGAGCGCGGCGAACAGATTGGTCGTGCCGTAGCGCAGATAATCCGGCGTGCGCCGCTCGGCTTGGCCGGGGCGCATGGGCAGCACCGGTTGACTGCGGTCGAGCGCCTGAATCTGCGCCTTTTCATCCACGCACAAGACCAGCGCGCGCTCCGGCGGGTTGAGGTAAAGCCCTACGACATCGCGCACCTTCTCGATAAACAACGGGTCTTTGGAAAGCTTGAACCCCTCAACACGATGCGGCTGCAGCGCGAAGGCCCGCCAGATGCGGCTCACCATGCTCTGACTCAAGCCGCAACGCTTGGCCATCGCGCGCGTGCTCCAGTGCGTGGCGTCGGCGGGCAGACTCTCCAAGGTCAGCCGCACCACTCGCTCGATCTGCGTATCGTCCACCTGGCGGGGGGCTCCCGGCCGCGGCTCGTCGAGCAAGCCGTCCAGCCGCCGCGCCAGGAAGCGCTGGCGCCATTTGCCGACGGTCTGGTGGGTCAACCCCAGCCGCTGGGCGACCGTGGTGTTGGGCTTGCCGCTCGCGCACTCCAGCACCATGCGCGCGCGTTGAGCCAAGGCTTGCGCGCTCTTCGGGCGGCGTGCCCAGCGCTCCAGCGCTTCCCGCTCCGCCACCGTCAAGCTCACAGGTGCTATCGGTCGCCCCGTCCGCATCGCCGTCCTTCCTCCTATATGAAAGACGCGTGCGGACTATAATTTATTCAACGTTCTTATGACTCAGGACACTAGTAACTTGAGCTGGTTGTCGCTCAGCGTTGAGACATTGGCTATTCGCGGCCGGAGCACCCGCAAAAGCGGCAAGGCGCCGCAGATGACGCCGTCCGGTGGGCACACCTCGCCGATCTGCTCGGTCAAGCCGTCCAGCAGAAAGGTTATCTGCTCCACGATCGCAATCGCGTCAGGCATAACTACTGCGAGTGCGTATAGACCTTGCTCAGTCCGTTGCCGCCTGCGCCGCCCGCCGTCGAAGTGCCGGTGCCGATTACTCCGGCCGCGCCGCCCGCCAGAATGATAGTCCCTTGAATTGGTCACGGTCGGACCGGCTAAAATGACCATGCCGCCGCCGCCACCGCCGCCTCCACCAGTGTTGGCTCCGCCTGCACCACCCGCGCCGCCGGTCACGTTGATCGTGCCGGTGAAGGTAATGCCGCCGAGACACGCGGCGATAAAGGCCGCGCCGCCCGCGCCACCGGAGCCGCCACTGCTACCGCCTGCCCCTCCTGCTGCGCCGCCAAGTGCGGGAAAGCCAATCGGATTGTTGTTCAAAAGGGCACGCAGGCTGTTCGCTGCCGGGGTCGCTCCAGCAGCGCCAGCTATGCCGCTGGTGCCTCCCGCGCCCGCCGCCGCCATCTGCTGTTGACCTGCCGGTCCAGTGCCACCAGGAAGAACCCCGTTGCTGCCGTTACTGCCATTGGCTGCACCAAAACCGCCGCCCGCGCCGGAGCCTCCGCCCGAAGCCGTTCCCAGGTTGCCAGTCGTCGCACTCGTCACGCTGTTGCTGTTTATAGTTCCGGCGAAAGTGCATGAACCCCACGCCAGAATTATCCACGAACCAGCAGGCTTGTTGCCGGTGTTGACTGAGGTAATCGTAACAACCGACGACGACTGCAAATTGACTGAGACGCCCGGGGTAGTGCCAGATGCTCCGGTCGATGTGTACTCGTTTTCTCCCTGCTCATTCATAGTCGTGTTCGAGACTAACGTGCCGTCGCCGCCGTTGCCGAAGAACCGCAGCCACATCGGACAGTCGGTAAAGCGCACTTGCGCTGAGGCCAGCCCTAGTCCGAGCATCAAAAGAGTGATAGCGATTATTGGCTTTTTCACTGGCCCACCCCGCCCATTAACGGCATCTCCATCACATACGATTGCGTACCATCGTCGGCTAATCCCAGCACCCCAGTCTGGGCGGTAAGAACCGTGATATTATTGCCCGCGGAGACACACTTCAGACTCGTGGTACTGCCGCAAGAAAGTGGATTATCAGAGGTTGTCGATCCTTGCCAATTCGCAATAGCCAAATTAAACGGGATATGCTGGTACGACGTATTCGGCGCTAACGTCGCCAGGTACGCGGCTCCAAGGCAGTGAGAATCGATCTGGGTTTGAGCCCCAGATGCGCACAGTGAAGCAACACTCAGTTCGCAGCATAGGTCGGTTGGCACAGCGTCCAGCGTAAAGACACCAAGGCTGCCAGGAATCAGGCGTGATTCCATATTGCCAATTCCGGGGCTACCACCGGGCATTGCTGGAATGGTCGCCGAAGCGATTGTCGTCCAGAGATTCTGCGCGGGCGGCGTGCCGGTCTGCGCAGTCACAGTAGTGTTGCCCCCCGTGATCAGCTTGGCCGCCAGCGAACTCGGCACCGGGGCGTTCATCGTCAGGTTGACGTTGGAGTTGGTCCCCGCGCCCGAGTTGGCAGTCAGGATTACGCCCAGCGCCGCCGTGGTGCATTTACTACTCTGCGTGACTCCGCAGTCGTGCATGGTGTGGGTTGCGCTGCTGGTCGAATAAGTCGCAATATCAGCCGCCGTGGTCTGGCCGTCGAAATCGACCGCAACCAGGCCGTTATGCACAATCGTCGGCGTACCCGAAGTGCCAGCGCCCGCCGTGACCACCCCGATCGGCGCGGTATGGCCCGTCGCAGTGCCGTTGAACTCCTGCACCAGCGCCGGCGCCGCGACATTCGTGTACGTGAATTCCGCCAGCTCGTTCAGCGTCGTTCCGTTCGGGCCGTTGGTGTACGTCCCATTCGTCTTGGTGACGCGCCCCACGCTGTCGCCAGTGCCGCCATTCGCGGCCGTGACCGGTAACGCCATCGTCGCGCCCGCGGGCGGGGCGAGGTCATAAAAGCTCGCGCCATCGTAGCGGAAACGTTCATTCAGGCAGGCGCCGGCCGCGCTCGGCATCGTCGGCGCGACGCCCGAACTCCAGACCAGGTTGCTGTTGTTCCAGGTCAAGGTCCGGCCGCCGATCGCGTCCTGACACACCCGCAGCTCGAAGTCGATCTGCCCGGTTGGACTCGCGGCTAATGAGCAGGCCAGTGTCAAGGTTTCGCTCGCGAGTAGAGTGGCCGCCTGCCGCGAGCCGCGCACGCAATCGATAGTGTCGGCGCCGTGCAGCGACAAATTTGGCGGCACGGCCACCGGCTGCGGCTGATCGGCAAACGCGCCCGCCGCCGCCACCATGAGCAGCGCCGCCAGCGCGCTGAGTCTATCGACTATCCGCCTCATCCCGCCGCACCTCCCCTAAAAAAGCCAAAAGCCCCAGCGCCCGCGCGATTTCACGCGAACGGCTGGGGCTCGATTCCGCTCGATACCCGAACTATCTAGTCGGTGTCAGCGATTATCACCCTTGACGAAGCGCGCGCTCAAGGCCGGCGTATCGACCGCGATCGTCTCGACTCGCACAACCTGACCGTGCTCGAAATGAAACGTCACCTTGCCGAAGAATCCCGCGCCGACGCCGCGCGCGCGCAACTTATCCGCCAGCGCCGACGGCAACACGAAGGGCAACCCGTGCGGCGTCAGTTCGCTCAATGTGCGGCTCCATTGAGGGCCGACGGCACAACCTCCCACCGGCCGAGGTTATTCACAATCCGCCCCTTGAGCCGCAGTTTCGGGAGCAGCCTGTTACGCAGATAAGCCGGGCTCATGGCAAGTGCGGCGACTATCTGATCGAGTTCGACCCTTGGATGCGCCGCAAGGTATTCGATTACCCGACGCTCGCCGTCGTGTGGCCGTCCGCGATGATTTTGCTTGGGCGCTGATCCTCCTGCGGGTGTGGCCGGGGTGTCCGGGGCTTCGAGCCCTTGCACCAATTGCGACACCGCTTCGCGCTGCTCCAGAAACGCCGCGCGCGTCGCAACGAACGTGGTATGCGCGTCCATCATCGCATTGCGGCATTGCTCAAGCCGATCAACCGCATTCGCCAGACGCAGCCCGGTGATTGATTCGCTCATTTCGCCGCCTTGAGCGCCTTGAGCTCTTTGCGAATTTCGCTCTCGAGGCTGTTCGGATGAGTACTGAGATGGGGCATATCGAGCCGCAGATGCTTCAACACGATCAGCTTTTTCAGCCGCGGCGCTTCGAGCAGGTTGCCGTTGTACCAGTCGCCGATCTCCTTTTCGAGTGTCAGTGCCGGATCCGGCGCGCTCACACTACTACTCATTGCTCATCCCCCTCCTGACTGACTACGGCTTCGAGCGCGCAGATACAGTTCGGATGCGCCGGCGGCGCTTCATCGCCCGACGGAAAAGCCTCGCCAATCGCGATCGCGCCCGCCTCGGCATTGTCGTCGCACTCATCGCCGCCCGGCACGTCATCGTCGTGCTCCGAGCCGAGCACCCAGCGCACCGCATCGACCACGCCGCTGTTGCGCCAGCCGCTGAGCGTCCCTTGCTCCGAGGCGCGCGCAATCTCCGTGCGCCCGATCATCGCCGCGCGCGTTGCGCTGAAGGCGTAGCTCGATTCGACCGCGGCGCCGAGCTGCTGCGCGCTCCAGCCTTCCTCGATCGCCTGGCGCACGGTCCCGCGCAACAGTTCGCGCGTGCTGTCGGTGATTGCCCAGCTGGCGTCGGGATTGGCGACCAGCGCGCCGGCCTCGTCGTAGCGCATCCCGACCAGCTCGGCGCCGCGCGCCGCGGCGAAGGCCGCGGCGTCTGCGTTGACGACGTTGGTCAAATCGAGCTCGTCAGCTGCCGGTATCTTGAGTGTGGCGAGCGCCGCGCTACCGCCGGCGCGCATTACCTCACCGAGCAGCGGCGTGACGCCGTTGACCAGCACCGCCCAGCCGCTCAAATCGAGCTGTTCGAGAATCGCACTCACGCGCGCCTCATCTTCCGGCGTGATCGCCATGTGAGCCCCGATCGTTTCGCTCGATGAACATCCCTAGCGCGTTACGCGGATGCACTCCGGCGCTTGGATACTCCCCATTCGCTTGCGTCTCTCGCTGTATCTGAAAATCGATTGGCAGATTGCACCGCTTACCGATCCATTCCGAGATAGACGCGCAGATCAGCGACCAGCGCGCGTCCAGCCAGTGTGCCCCGGAAATACCAGGAAACATCAAGTCGAACTCTTCGTCAGGTAAAATCAGCCGCAAGTCGACATCGCGATAATCCCGCCTGGTCATCGACGACCCTACGAGATATAGATTCCAGCCGAATGCCTCGGTGATCATCCGGCACACGTTATTCAGATTGTAGAACTCGGGCGCTCCGATATAGTTTGCGCGGATCATGTCTTAAAGCCTCTCATAGGCTGCGACCAGTGCGGCCGCGACCCGGTGCCTTTCCTCGCTGAAAAACCCGCTCATAAGATGTTCGAGCTCGCGGGCCGCCCGCGCGGCGACGGGCGTTCGGGCCAGCGCATTGGCGCGAGGCTTTTTTTTCCGCCGAGGCCGCTTTGGCCGTCGCTGGATTGCCGGCATCATTGCCAGCGTTTCCATTTGCATCCGCGGGCTTGACGCGAGGCGCGGCGGCTTCATTGCCGCCCGCTTGCGCCCCGGCCACGACCGGCGCCGGCGCGACCGCCTTTTGCGAGGCCGTCTCGATATCCTCGAGCAGCACGGTCATATTGCCGGCCACGATAAACGGCTTGTCGCCGACGCCCGCCGGATAGGGATCGTCGCCGTTCGCCATGCGGATTTCGTTGACCGTCTTGGTCCCGCCGCGCACCTGGATATCGGCCGCCTTGGCGCGCTCCTGCGGATCGGTCTGGTCGTCTTCCTTGTATGCGAACTTGAGGTCGAGCCGCCCGAAATAATGGTGGATGACCAGATTCATCAGCGACTTCCACCACTGCTTGTCAGGCTCCTCGGCCTCCGCAATCTGCATCACCTGCGCGGTCTGCGCGGTCGCGCGATTCTGCTGCTCGATATACGGCTGATTCGAGACATGGAAACTGGCGCAGACCACGCGCGCGATCCACTGGAACATCGGCAGATCGAATTTGTAGTCCTTGAGCATCACGTCCTTGACCCCGCCGGGGACAAAGACCGCGCCGCCCGAACGCCGCGACAGATTCCCGCGCAGCATATCGTCGAACCACGCCTGAAAGCGCGCGATCTGCTTGCCGGTCCAGTTCGGCGGCACGCTGATCATCGAGTCCGGGATCGTGCCCTCGGTGAACCAGTAGTACTGCCGCAGCTCGGCCTTGATTCCGATCGCGATCGTCAGCACCACCTGCTCGACCTGGCTGTAGCCGTACATCGGCATATAGGGCCGCGTGTTGCGCGGAAAATAGATCAGCTCCTGCGACGTCAGCGCAATCGTTGTGGTATCGCTGACCACGCCGGTTGCCATCCCGGCGCCTTCGAGGTTGCGATAGGGCAGGCCCTTGATCACCTGCTGAAAGGCCGGCTCGGGCGGCTCGGGGCGCCGCCCGCTTTCGTCGATCAGCGGCACGATGATCGCCCCATCGATCACTTCGAGCCGGTAGAGCTCGCCGCTGGCCTTGGGCCACGGATAGATCGCGGCCGCATCGATTACGAACATGTCCTCGAGCAGCATCCGCTGCCAGGTCTGAAACGGATGCTGCGGGTTGCCGTCGGGGTAGCGTAGAAATTCGATGATCGCCTGCGCGCCGTCGTCGTCGTCGATATTGTCGCCGTCGCGGCTGACGACATCCCAATCGAGCGAGGTGATTTCATCCTTGCGCCGCTCGATCACCTCACGCAGCAGATCGAAGTTGTCCGCGACCCAGCGCAGTTGGCCGAACGAGTAGGGCGCATACTTGCGCGGCTGAAAACTGACGTTGTAGCCGGTCGGATAATCCCACGTGCGGATCTCCGCGGCGTCAGCCGGCGCCTGCGGCGGCGTCGGCTGCTGCGGCCCCAGCCAATCCGAGGTGCGCAGCGTCGAAATCGTGTCGCGCACGCCCTGCTGGTAGCTGTTGGCGATTTCGCGGCGCGCCTGCGCGAGCAGCTTCGCCGGATCGAGCGGCTTGACCGCGACGCCGTCGCGGCGCGCGACTTCAGCGCCGGATTTGGCGAGCTGCTTCTTTGCGCGCGACTTACCGCGAGTAGCCACGCTTTATTCTTGAGGCCGGCGCACGCGAGTTGCTAGCCGCCGCGTTTTACTTGTCGCGCTGCGCGTCGAGCTTAATATCTCAATTTGCGTTGACAACTATCGCGTCTTGAGATAGAGTACCGCCCATGCACGTGATCTCGTTGAAGGCGCTGCGCGAATTCTGGCAACGCCGTGCCGATGCCGAATTGTCGTTGCGCGCGTGGTACAAGATCGTCAGGCAGGGCCGCTTCAGCAATCTTGCTGAGCTGAAGCAGACCTTCAACACGGTCGATTACGTGCCGGTCAATCTGTATGTGTTCAGCCTCGGCGGCAACAAGTATCGGCTGATCGCCGCGATTCATTTCAACGCCCAGCGAGTATACATCCGCCACGTGCTGACCCATCAGGAATACGACCGTGGAGATTGGAAACCATGAAGACGCGAACCATCGTGCGCAGCCTTAAGCACCCCGAACATTATCTGCCGCTGCTGGCGATCCGCAGCGAACGCGAATATGACGCCGCCGTCGCGCAACTCGATCAGCTGGTCGACGAAGTGGGCGACCGCCCACAAGAGCCGCGCTACCGCTTTATCGACACCCTGAGCCTGCTGATCGAGGCCTACGACCACGCGCATCATGCAGTCCCCGACCTCGCCGGCGTCGAGCTGCTCAAGTTCCTGATGGCGCAGCATGGCCTGACCCAGAGCCAGTTGCCGGAAGTCGGCAGCCAGGGCGTCGTCTCGGAGCTTCTGCGCGGCAAGCGCACCCTCAACCTGCATCAAATCACCGCGCTGGCCGCGCGCTTCAAGCTGCCGCCCGGCGCGTTTTTGCCGGCTTAAAGCCCGCTCAGCTCCGCCGCTCGCGCAGCTTCTTGAGCTCCTGCTCGGAGACGTCGATCAGATCGTCGGCGTCCGATTCCATGGTCGCCTCGAGCCCCGGCACTAGCGGATTACCGACCGGCGTCTCGGGCTCCGGCGGGCGCTTATCCGGGTTGTAGAAGTCCATGATTCCCGGCGTCCGCTCAGCAAACGCCAGCATCAGCGCCTCGGCGCGGTCCGGCGACTTCACCCCGCGCTTGGCCGCCTCGTCCTTCGATTCGATCATCACCTGCCCGCGCGGATTATGCCTGTAGCGAATCGACGCCAGTTGCGAGATCGTCGTGTCGTCGAGCGCACCGGCGATATCCCCGGCCTCGAAGCGCAGCCGCAACCCCCAGGTAAAGCTGCGCCTTTAGATTGACGAAGTGCTCGGTGTCGACGTTCGCCGCCACGACCTCGCCGACGTTGACGAAATTCACCTCATAGCCGAGGTCGTCGAAATGCTGCGCGAAGTAATGGCCGATTCCCGCCGAGTCGATATTGAGCTCTTCGATACGCGGCTTGTACGGCGCCAAAAAGGCCGCGACCGCGCCGCGCGGATCCTGCTCCGGCCACGCCTGTTGCGCGATCAGCGACCGTCCGCAGCGCACCATCACGACGGTCTCGTCCTCGCCCGGGCCCGCGACATCGATTCCGACCGCGAGCTTGACTGCCGGGTTATCCACCGCCTCGCGCGCGCGCCGCTTCGAGCCACGCCAGCGACAGCAGCGAGTCCTCGGCCTGCTCGGGAAATTGCCCGCGCACCCGCGCCGCCCACATCGGCGAGCGCTCGCCCCATTCGACCAGCCGCCGCCGCGCCCATAGTGGCGTCGCCAGATACGGCCGCTCGGCAAACGCGATCGCCGGATGCTCTTCCGGATAATCGCGCAGCAGCGCCAACATCGTATCTTTGTTGCCGCCGGCGGCTTCGCGCAGCGGCTTGAAGTTCGGCGTGTCGAAGGCATCGATCGTAAAGGTCTGCCAGTTTGCGCGCCCGAGCGTGAACGCGTCGTAGAAGCTGCCGCTCGGAATCGTCGGATTCCCCAGCATCAGCACGCGCACGTCGCCGCCCGCCGCGGCGCCTTCGATCGCGTCAAGAATCTCCGGCGGGATCCCCGGCGCCTCGTCCAGCACGAACAGCAGATGCGGTGCGTGGTAGCCCTGGAACTTCACCGCCTGCTCGCCTTTGTTGGTGGTAAACCCGGTCGCGTAATTCGGCGTCCCGTCCGTGCCCATATCCAGATGGGTCAGGTTGCCCTTGGTATAGGGGGCGCGGCTGCGCGAGCGCGCCTTGTGGATTTCCCCCCACATGACATCCTCGGCCTGCCGCGCGGTCGGCGCCGTGGTCACCGCGATCGCGTCCGCATAGCGCGTGATGAACCACAGCACGAACTCGGCCGCCAGATGAGTCTTCGACGAGGCGTGGCAGCCCTTGACCGCCACCCGCGCCTGCGGTCGCTCGAGCGCCCGCGTGATTGCGACCTGTGTCTCCCACGGATCGTCCTGCAGGATATGGCGCGCGAACTCGACCGGATCGAGCAGCCGCTGCACCGCCCGCGCCGCCTTATCGAGCTTGGCCGCGCCCGCCTGGTCCGACGTATCCGCGATCACGAACCGCCACATCCCGGGCGCAAAGTTGACGCCCGCCGCAATCAGCTCAAGCCTGACCGTCTGATTGCCCCATATCGGCGCCACGTCCTGCTCGATCTGGGCCTCGACCGCCGCCAGGATAGGCAGGACCGCCGCCTCGGTCATCACCGTTGAAATGTTATGCACCTGAATCGTTATCGCCACCTCAGCACCTCCATTGTTTTGTTTCCCCCCGAGTCGTCGAATGACCCGCTAAAAGCCGCCTCAGCAGAATCCACAGATTCATAGCCATTCCTTCTTTTGATGCTGCACGATATGCCGCTCCATCCCCGCCGGCCCGAACATCCGCGGATGAGCGGCGAAAGTTATTACGGTCCTGAGGCAGAGCGTCAGCAAGCAAGCGCGGCGGCGAGCCGCGGCTTAGAAAAAGCTGGCTTCTATATGGAGGCGATCACGCACCCCCGCTGCCCACCGCCTGATTCTTCAACGCCGCTACCTTCTCCGCTTCGAGCGCCGTGCGCAGCGCCTCACGCTGCTCGAGCCGCGCCAGCCGCCGGCTATGCGTGGCGATTTCCCACACGACGACCACGGCGACGACCACCGCCCAGCCCCAGCCCAGTATCGCCAGCATCGGCCTATTTCTTTTCCTCCGCCTCACCATCGCCCATCAGGCGGAAAATCTCCTCGCGCAGCGCCGTGATCGGAATCGGCCCGCCGCCCGGCCCCGAATGCTCCACGCGATCCTTGAGTATCCCGAGATGCTTCGCTAACGCATCGAGCGCCCCCTGCTTGGTCGCAAAGCGCACCTTGCGCAGCGTCGCGACCTGAGTCTTTGAGCCGCGCTCGAAGTCATACACTTCCTCGACCTCGATTCCGCTGAGTGCGCGCCGCGCATCCGCCGGCATCTCCTTGATCGGCAACAGATTGCCCACGGCGTCGTAAAGCTGCGCCGGGTCGAGAAACGCGATCCGCATGTACTCACGCAGCACCCGCTCGACCGACAGATTGAGCGCGCCATCGAGCCGGTCGCGCTCGGTCCGAATCCTCTCCAAAACCTTAGGATTTCTTAGTAGGTGATGGGCCTGCACCTCCGCCCCTTTGTCCGCGTACCCGGCGCGAATTGCGGCTTGCGTCCCGTTGCCGTCCTTGACGTATTCGAGACAGAACCGCTGCTGACGGAGATTGAGCTGGTGCGCTTTTTCGCCCCTCATTTGCGGCCGCAAAACCGGCACTCCCGCGTTCCCCGATCGTCCGAGCCAAGCCGCCGGATTCTTCTTGCGCAACTCGACTTGCGTCGCGATTCGCGCCTCGGCCTCCGCCCCTTCGACGGCCGCTCTGAACGCCGGGATGTTCTCCATCCAATGCCAGAAGACGGCCGACGAGACCGAACAGCCGGCCGCTGCAGCCGCTGGACGAGCACCCGCCTTGATGAACTGACAGATCTTCGTCTGCAGCTCCGGAGTCGGCGGCGCAATCCGCAATTTAGGCTTTGGCTTTGCCACGGCTCCGCTTCTTTTTCGGTGTCGCTTCGCTGACCAACTCGGGCTTGAGCCCCAGCGCGCCAACCGCCTCGCTTTCCGTCGTCACCGACTTGAGCAGCTCCTCGACCGCCGCCGCATCCTTCTCGGCCATCGACGCCAGCGGATCGAGCGTCAGCAACAGCTTGTCGGCCTCGGCTTCGTTCACGTCCAGGACCAGAACCGGCACTTCGTTCGCGGGCGTCGTCTCGGCCCGCAGATGGCCATCGATCAGCATCAGCTTGCCGCCGGGCAATTCGCGCGCGAGCAGCGCGTCGGCGAACCCGACTTCCGCGAGCAGCCCGCGCAGCGCCTCCGCCTGCGCCTGCGGATGGACCCGCCAGTTCTTCGGATTCGGGATCAATTCCGAGGCCTTGACGCGGCGCAATTCCTTGATGCGGTCGCGAATTTTCACCATCTTACCTGCGAGAATTATTCCACGAACTCAAGTGCTTTTGGCGTTAAATCGGATTCCGCTTGACAAATCCTCCGAAAAGTCGCTTTTGCTTCGATTCGCGCTGCCCTTTGGCCTCCGTCCGCCGGCGCCGCTCTCGCCGATCGCGCGAACGCGGCAGCCTCGGCGAGCAGCGGCGACTTGAATGACTCCGCCGCATCAACTTCCGCCCACGCCCGGCCTCGACCTCGCGCATCCAGCCGCGCACGCGTGGCCGCAGCCACTCGACCTCCCAGCCGAAGGCCTCGCAGATTGCGCCGAAGCTGAACGGGCCGTGCTTCGAGCCCAGCCAGCGCCGCACCTCTTCGCGATGCCGCCACTGATAGAAATCGCGTAGCGCCTGATCGAACACCGCCAGCATCAGCCGATGGAGCCCGCTGCTGCGCCGCACCAGCATCGGATCGCCGAAGAATTGCACCGGCAACAGGATCTCTTCGCCAGCGAGACTGCGCGCCGCGGTCGCAATCCCGCTTTCGTCCGCGCCTTCGCCCCATCCTACGCCCGCCCGCTTATCCGTCCGCGCCGCCGTCTCGAGCATCTGTGCCCCCCTCCGTATCCGCCTCACCGTTGACGCGGCTCGCCGACTCGTTTGCGCGGTTCGGCGTCGCCCCGCCTAATGCCCGCTCCACCGTCCGAAGCAGCCGGCCGTCGCTGACCATCTCGGCCGACCCGCGCAAGAACCGCCATCCTGCGATCGCCGCGGCGTTATACTTTTCGCAATCGTCATCAAAACCTTTGCCCTTTGAATGACGACTCTTGCCGGAGGCCGTGCCGCCCTCGATTTCGACCGCGAGCTTGAGATCCCGCCGGCAGAAGTCGAATTGCCACTTGCGATCGGGATCGAACCGGAACTCGCGCACCCAGCCCGGCAGCTTCAGCGCCTTCAGATGCATCGCGAAGAGCTCCTCGTGCGGACTCTTTTCGCGACCGCGCCGCCGCCGCCGCCCGCCGAGCTGGCGATCTTCTTTCATCAGCCTTTAATCACCGTCCGGCGGGGGGCGGCGCTTCCTGCTTGGCCACCGCCGCAATGATCCACTCGTCGATCTGCGTCCGCGCAAAGCGCCAGTCACTGCCGACCTTGAAGGCCGGCAACGAGCGCTGCTTGAGCAGCCGATAGATCGTGCTCGGATGGACGCGCAGATACTCCGCGACCTCCTCCAGCGTCATCACGTTCAGCCGCTCCGTGCTTGGCTGCTCCATCACTCGCCTCCACCACCGTTGTTCTGTGCTCTGTTTGATTGCCGAGACACGTCCAGCCGACGCGCTGGCACCGTGCGAATAACTCGACATAAGGACCCGCCGCGAGCTTCTCGACTATTTCGCGATAGAAATACTCCGGCTTTTCGGAGTGCTCGCCCGCCCGCGCCTCGAACGTCGACCGGATATTGCGGACGAGAATTTCGGGCCGGCTGCGCTTTGCGACAATGCAGACCTCATGCTCAGCGCGGACGATCCGACCCATCCCGAACCAGCGCTTGCCGCTGGTCGTGCGTTTCAGCCAGACGATCTCGGTCTTCGGGACGAAACCCCAGGCACGCACGACCCGATAGGCTTCTTCGACCTGCGACGCGACGCGCCACAGGAACAGCAGCGCGTCATCCGCAATCGCTGGCAGCGGAAACCGCTCGATGTCCTCGTGCGTGAGCACCGGGTAATTCCTCTCGGCGCCGCGACTTGGACCCGGCAGCCGATCGGTGAACTCGCGCTTGCCCCAGAAGCGATGGGCGTGCGCCTCGGCGTAGCAGTTTCTGCAGCCCGGCGAGACTTTGGAGCATCCGGTAACCGGATTCCAGGTGCGGTCGGTCCATTGGATTTTGGTGTAAGTGCTCATCCGTTCGCGATCTCCAACAGGACATCTGCGTGACATGGAACCGGCTGGCCGGCGTCGTCCACGAGCGGGCACCAACACATCAAATCCTTTCCGCACAGTTCGCGTTTCACGTCTTCGACACTTGTAAACTGCGCGGGGACCTTGCCTCGCGGCCATTTATGCGGTGGGATCGGCGACCACGCCCATTGTTCGGCGAGAAGCTCACGAAACCCGCGGACGGCTATTCCCGGTCCGACAGCTCGGCCATATGGATTGCTGCCGCCGTCGCGCCACGCGACAAACGGATTGCCCCATTTCGACGGTCGGCCCACGTAGACCGCTCCCGCCGGCGCTCTCCAACCCTTGGCTCGTTGCCGCTGGATTCGCTTCGGCATCACGCCACCCTCCAAGTCACCGCCATGCGCTTGCCGAGCTCACAACTCCGCGCGCCGCTTTTCACGACGAGGCCGTCCTTTTCCAGGTCCGGCAGCCGGCGCGCGAACGCGACGCGGTCGAGGCCGCTCATTTCGTAACGCGCGCGATGAGCCAGCTCGCGCGACGTGCTGTCCGGCCAGCGGCGCACGTATTCGAGCACTGCCGCGCTCTGGGCAGCATTCCGCCCCGATGCGACGTGCTCCCGCGCGGCGAGCTTGCTCGTCACCGGAGCCGCCTTAGCGTGAAGCGCCCCCGGCCAGCGTCGCTCGAATAGACCGCCCTGCGTCATTGCCCCGCTCACCCCGGAAACGGCCCACCCACCGTAGCTAATGCAGGCTTCGGCTTTTCGAGAGTCTCAAGGCGATTTTCGTCGAACCACAGTTCGCTAACGAATTTGCCTTCCTTATCGACCGGTGGCTGCACGCAATAGCGATCGCATCCGGTAATATGGATGAGACGACTGATCGCCGTCCCTTCCGCGCCGGTAATCTTGTCCCGGACTTTCGATCCCAATTCGATCATTGCTTCGTCTCCTCCGCGGCGGTTTAGCCGCTACGCCAGCACCGGAACCTCGCCGACCTTCAGCCTCAGCCATTCGGCGATCGCCGCGATTGCATCGATCTGCCAGACGCCGTTATCGCATTCGAACAGCGCCAGCATCGGCATCGCATTCTCGGTCGCTTGGCGCGCCCGCAGGATGAACGGCGAGGCCGGCTGCTGCACCTCGGCAAACGTCCGATGCGGCCGCAGCATGAACGGATTCTCGATCTGTTTTTTCTTGACCAGCGTAACGCCGGCCTTGACCGCGACGGTCTGCGAAATGCCGTCATCGGTCGAAGTCGAGATCTGCTCCGCGCCGACGTTGCCGACCACCGCCAGCAGCCGCGCGCGTTCGTCATCCGCGACGATCAGCGTCTGCGCCGCGATCACGAAATTCTCCGGCGTCAAGAACTCTTTGAAGGGAAAGCCTTGAATCGCATAATTCGCGACTGCGTATTGCTCGCGGTCGCGATGGCCATCGTCAGATAACTGAAATAACGCACGCTCGTAGGCGATTCGACGTGAATCAGGTAATCGTCCGCGATGATCGCTTCTTTCGGCGCGAGCTTGACGTAATCCGCCAGCGCCTGTAGCCGCGAGAATCTCAGCGGCTCGGGTCGCGGCGGCTTAATGACCTTCAGCTCACAATCGCTGTACTCCAGACCCGCGATCGCTTCGCGATACGGTTGACGATTAGCTAATCCGACTAAGTATTCGAGCGCCTCTCGAATCATTTTCACTGTCTCCCATTCAGTGTTTTTCAATCCGTGTTTGTTTAGCCCTTAAAGAGCTCGGGCTGGTGATAGTTCGAGTCCACTGCGAGCGGCTGACCGGTGCGGTCGTGCGCGACAAAAATCACCGATTCCGCCGGCTTGAGCCCGGCCAGCTTGGTCTTGACCTTGACCTGGACCGCCACCGCCTGCCGCGTCTTGTCCGGCTCAAATTCGCATTCGATTGTGATCGTGCGTTTCTGTTTCGCCTCGACATTCAAATCGTCGATGTCGGCCATGACCTTCATCAGGGCATCGGCGAATTGCTCCTCGACCGCACCCTGCGCGAGCGTGGTGATACTCGTCGGGCTGTACTCTTCCTTCCCGTTTTCCTTTTCCGCCATTAGTCATTCCTCCGTTTTGCCGTTAGGCGCAGCGGGCATTGAGCGCCCGGATCGGGTTCGTAAAGGGGGCGAAGATTTTCCGCGCCCGCGCAATTTCTTCGGGCGTGCGCGCCGGCTCCGGCAAGGCCCGCGTCTGCCGCCGCTGCTCCTCGCGGCGATACTGCCGGCGGGCCAACGCCGCCTGATAAACCATCCCCGGCGTCGGCGGCTCCGCCCGGTCGCTCAGAATGAATTCCTGTATCGCCGGTAAGACGTCCATCAGCTCCTGGTTCGCCAGCGTCTCGAACCAGAGCCGGACCGTCGGTTCGTCGATCGGCTGGCGATACCAGGCGGCCTTGAGGCGCGGCAGAATTTCGTTCGCTATCTCGCTCAGCTGCAAGGGCTTTCTCCCCGATTAGTTTCAGCGTCTCCATGCCCGGACTCAGCCGCGGCCGCGCCGGCGGCGGCGTTCCACGCGACGGTTCGATCTCGAGTGCCCGTCGGCACCAGTTGCGCCAGGTCGCGTCCCAATCGGCCTTGACCGCTTCGCGACCGGCCTTGGCTCGCCAGTAATCGACGAAGCGATCGAATTCGGGCATGACGCGTGGCTGCGAGAGGCCGACGTCCAGTGCTGCCAAAGTGCGCTCAGCCGTTAGTTCGAAGCCTTCCGGAATCCGACTCGGCTGATTCCTGATTGGCGCTGTACCCGCGCGCGCGTCCAGATCCTGCTTCTGCTCCTGTTCCTGATCTTGTTCCTGCTCCTGCTCCTGATGTGGCAAAGGTTCAGCCATACGTTTGGCGTAACCTTCCCGAAAGGTTTGATGCTGGCTCGCCGGCAGGTACTTCAGATTGTCGAAAAACGTTGCTACTAAAGGAGTTTCCGGCAAATCGTCGAGGTCGGCGAGGCAACTTTTCAGAACGTTCGGATTCTCCGGTGGGTTGTATTTCCACCAGGTCGGGACGTAGAGCACGCGGGCGGCTTTGTCGAAGGCGAACCGCAGGCTTCGGCAGACCTTCTTGAAACCTTTGGCGAAGGTTTGGAATGCCATGCCCAAGTCCTCGGCCGCGCGGGCGGGCGAGAAATTAAACAGCCCAATCCGGTTCGATTGCGCCGTGATGCAATAGAGCCCGATCAGCTTTTCGCTTTCGTTGAGCGCGCGGACGCGCTCGTCGATCCAATAACGCGGGTCTACTTTGCGATACCGGCTCACGCGGCAGTCCTCTGCGCGTTTTTGCGCGGCCGAATCGAACCGACGCAATTTAGGCGTGGCCTGAGGTAAGTGATGAGGCGCACTTCTCGCATCGCCCAATCACCGAACCTAGTCCCGAAATGGGCCTTGATCAGATGCCTCGGCGACGACTTCACCGCGGCCGCTACGACCTCGAGCAGCGTGAGGTCGAGCAGTCGTGGCCGCTGCATCGCGCGCGGCGCGCGACAGTTGACGCAAAGCAGATGGTCAGCGCGTTGCTTATCGTTTAGCGCATCCGCGATTATCCGCGCCGTATTTCGTGACATCTCGAGTCCCCCCGCAAGACTTCATGCCGATCAGAAAACCTTCGCGCCTCAAACTCAGCCAAAAGGCCGCGACCAGCCAATTCAGATAGAGCAGCCGCATCCGGCAATCCGCGCCCGTCATCATGCCCACCGCCGCCGCTTCGCGCGATCGTGGTTGCACCAGCGCAACCCTTGGGACTGATACCGCTCGGCGCGCAATTACCCCGATCTCGCGGGCGCGCACTGCCCGCCGAATCGCTTCGGCGTCGAAGCGCAGGCCGTCGCTCTCTAACATCTGGCAGCACCACTCAACGCTGAACGGCTGCGTCGCGGCGCTCATCACCCACGCCAGCGTGTCGCGGTAGAGCACCATCCATTTCGAGCGCGTGGCCCGACGATGAACCCGCAGGACCGTCAGCGCATCCGCGAACACTTCCAGCACCAGCCGCCGTTCGCCCTCCATCCCGTGATGGCGCCGCCGATAGAGGTCCGCCCATTGGCTCGATAGAAGCTGGTCCGGCTCCAAGTGGTCATCTACATTAGGCATCACCGCCCCCCGCCCGCCGCTCCGTAGCCCACGATGTCCGGCTTGAACCGCGGATCGATGTCAACGCGAATGACCTTCCAACCACGATCCTTCGCCGGTTGCGACGCGCCGCCGAGTCCCGAGCAGAGGTCCAGCCATGTGAGCTGCGGAGTCGCGTTCATGCCACAACTCCCGCCAAAATTGTCAGATAGGTGTCAGATGGAAGGTTTTTTCGTCCCGAACGGGACAGGAAACAAAGAAAGGAAAATGCAAGATTCTTTAACGCTATCGCGGGGTTAGAAGTTGGTCGGGGTGGCCGGATTTGAACCGGCGACCACACGCACCCCAAGCGTGTGCGCTACCAGGCTGCGCCACACCCCGACCCGCGGACTCGCATCCAACTTTTCCGCTTGAACGTGTCCGCTTCGAGCTTATCCGATCGACGCGGTTTAGCCAGCCGCGCCGCTATCGCCGAGGCGTGGCCTTCGCCGGCCTCAAGCTTTTTTCTTCGCCGCGACGCGCGGACGCCACTGCCAGTAGGAGCGCAGATCGACTGCGAAGGTCCAGGCATTCTTCGGCTGATTGATCACGTGGACGATCTCGCTGCAGATGGCTTCGGTCGAGACGAAGTGGTCGGGGTCTTCCTCCGGCATGCCTGCCGTCACGCGCGGTAGTCCGACCGCGCCATCAACATCGAGGGCCACCGAGTGCACGCCGCGATGCATGAATTCGTAAGCGCAGGCCTCGGCGAGCGCGCGCTGGGCGACCTTGGAGGCGGTGTAGGCCGCATACTGCGCCGGGCCGCCGCGCGTCTCGGAGCCGAGGACGAAAATGATCGTGCCCTGCCCGCGCTCGGCCATGCCGCCGACCACCGCCTGCGCGACGAAGAACGGGCCGTAGCAGTTGACCTTGAGCTGAAAGTCGAAATCCTCTTCGGTGATCTCAACGAAGGGCTTGCGCAGATAGGCGCCGGCGTTGTTGATCAGCACGCTGATCGGCCCGAGCTCACGCTCGACTGCCGCGACCGCCGCGACCACCTGCTCGCGCTTCGAAACGTCGGTGGGCGTGACCAGCGCTTTGCCGCCGGCCTTGCGGATCAGTTCGGCGGTTTCGTCGAGTTGCGATTTGGTCCGTGCGATGAGCCCGCAGGCGTAACCCTCGCGTCCGAGCCGTTGCGCGATATCGCGGCCGATTCCGCGTCCGGCGCCTGTGATCAATGCGACCTTGGTTTCTGACATGGCGTGCAGCTTAGCTGGAAGGGCCGCCGCGGCCAACCTTTGCGCAGAGTCCGGTTGAATCAAGCGCCCGGTTTTGCCGTCAACCCGGCGCGTGGTAGTCTCTGCGCGAGGGGAAATATGGTCGATCGGGAGCAGTGATGGATTTCAATCAACTGCACAATCGTCGCGGAATCAGCCTCGCCGCCGCGCTCCTCTTAATCACCGCAGTTATCCCGCTCGCGCTCCGCGCGCAGACGGATGACCCCGATTCCACGCCAGCCCTGACTGAAGGTATCTCCGAAGCAGCGACGCCGGACTGGAGCCGGGTCGACGATTCGTCGCCCGATTCTTCCGGGCAGGTGCTCGAGTTGCCGCAGGTCATCGATCCCGGCGAGAGCTCAGCGGACGCAACTCCCGCGGATGCGGCCTCGGCGGACGGCGCCACGGACGACAGCGTGGCGGCGATGGACTCGAATGACGCCGCGGCCGCGACGCTGTCCGGGAACGAAGCTGCCTATCTCGACGATTACGCGAACCGCTTGGCGGCCGCGCGCGCGCTCGCGTTGGCGCCAAGATCGATCCCCTATTACCCTGGCGTCAGCAGTTGGCGGTACATCACGATCCCGCCTTCGAGTGTGATCATCGTGCGCCCCGGCGGCCTCAGTGCGATCCCCGCCAATAGCCCCCTGCTGATGAGCCCGCGCGGGTCCGGCCCGGTCTTCGGCGGCTGGTGGCATCGAGTTCGCTGAGCGAAGATTACCTCTTTCGACCGTCGGTTTCGCGACGTAGTATCCTCTCAGGGCGCGCCTGTATTAGGGCGTAGACGGAGCGAAGAGACATGCTGGTCGCGATCGATGTCGGCAACACGCACACCGTAATCGGCATCTACGATGACGATCGGCTCGCGCATCACTGGCGCATCTCGACCAACGCCGAACGCACCGCCGACGAGCACGCGGTAATTCTCGATGTGCTGCTGAGGGCGGCGGGACTTGAGGTTCCGCTGGCGCCCGAGGGTGTTGTTATTGCATGCGTAGTGCCGCCGCTCAATCAGGCGATCGAACTGTTGGCGCGGCACTATTTTCAGTGTCAGCCGTTGATCGTCGGCCCGGGCATCAAGACCGGAATGCCGATTCTTTACGAGAATCCCAAGGAGGTCGGCGCCGATCGTATTGTCAACGCGGTCGCGGCCTATGAGCGTTACCGCTCGGCGTTGATAGTGGTGGATTTCGGCACCGCCACGACCTTCGACTATGTGACCGGACGCGGCGAGTATGTCGGCGGTGCGATAGCCCCCGGACTCGGGATCTCGCTGGACGCGCTGGTCGCCCATGCGGCGAAGCTCTACCGCGTCGAGTTGACGCGGCCGCGCGAGGTCGTGGGCCGCACCACTGTCGGCGCGATTCAATCCGGCTTGATCTTCGGCTACACGGCGCTGGTCGATGGCCTGGTCGAACGGATTATCCGCGAGCGCGGGGAAAAAACCCGGGTCGTTGCGACCGGCGGGTTGGCCGATTTGATTGCACCGGAGTCGACGACGATCGAAGATGTGGACGAGTTCCTGACGCTGACCGGCTTGCGCTTGATCTTTGAACGCAACCGGCGGCCATAATCGCGCCATCAGAGATGACCGCGCCATCAGAGATGTCCGGGTGAAGCAGCGAGTGCCTGAGTTTGCCCGAGTAAGGAGCGAAGATGCCTGAGCCGCTACGCGTGGTTGCCGATTCGATGATGGGGCTCAAGCTGCCCGACTACGCCCGGCTTTCGCCGCGCGTCGCGACAGTGCTCGGCCACAATCCCGGACCCTTCACCGGACCCGGCACCAATACTTACATCGTGGGAACCGGATCGCGGCCGATTCTGCTCGATACCGGCGTCGGCGTCGCGAAGTGGGCCGAGCTTTTGCCGGTGGCGCTCGAAGAGTTGGCCGGCGCCAATCGCCCCGACAAGATCGTTTTGACCCATGCGCACCAAGACCATATCGGCGGGGTCAAGGACGTCACCAAGCTCTTCGGCCGGCTCGAGGTCTTGAAGAAGCCGTGGCCGAGCGCCGGACCCGACGACGCCGCCGGGACTCCCATCACGGAAATCGATCATGACGCGGTCGTCAGCACCGACGGCGCGACCCTGCGCGCGGTCTTCACGCCGGGTCATGCTCCCGATCACATCTGCTACTACCTGGCCGAAGAGCGCGCCATCTTCACCGGCGATGTGGTGCTCGGCGCCGGGACGACGATAATTCCCGACGGCACAGGCGACCTCGGCCAGTACATGGATTCACTGCGGCGGCTGCTCGCGCTCGAGGCTGAAACGATCTACCCGGCGCACGGACCCGTGATTCGCAACGCCGGGAAGAAAATTCGCGAATATATCGCTCATCGCGAGCTGCGCGAACGCCAGGTGCTGAACGCGATCAAAGACGGACCGCTCGAAGTTCCCGCAATCGTTAAACGGATTTACACCGACGTGCCGGAATTCCTCCATCCGGCCGCGGCGCAATCGGTGCGCTCTCATCTCAAGAAACTTCACGACGAAGGCCGCGTCACGGACCGCGATGGCGTTTGGGCGATCAAATAGCGCGCGCAGGCGGATCGCCGCACTGCCGCTCTTCGTGTGCTGTGTGGTGATGCTCGCAGCAGCCGCAGCCGTCGCCACGGCGGCCGGTCCCGCCGGCTCACCGGATGACACATACTTCTCCGTTTCACCTCCGCCGGCCGTGCCCGGCGATCCGAACATCGGCACTATGCAGGATTATCTGGCCGGCGAAGACGAAAATGTGGCGCCTCTGGGTATCGCCGTCCGCGCCGATGAGCGAACTCTCAGTTCAGGCGAGAAGCAGTCCGGGTTATTAGTGATCAGCGTCGATTCCGGCGGACCGGCTGCCAAGGCGGGACTGAAAAGCACTCATCGGAAGATCAAAACCGTCGTCGAGGCGGCGTCGATCGCCGGGGCGCTCTTTTTTCCGCCCGCCATGATGGTTGTGCCGCTCCTGGAAGCGACCAAGGCCGGTGAAAGCTACGATCTGATCGTCGGCGTCGACGGCAATCGCGTTACCGATGTCCTCGACTTCGAGGACTGCCTACGCGACCTGCAGCCCGGCGAAATCGTCTATCTGAGTATCGTGCGCAACGGTCAGCGGGTCCAGCTTCCGGTGCCGATGCCGCCGGCGCCGGAATCCTGACGCAAATTTGCGCTTTACACTCGCGACGGTTCGCGCTAGAAAAACGGCTCCGCCAAAGCTAGGCGGAGCGCAGTGGCGCCGAGCAGGCAGCCTGTCCTGAGCGAAGCCGAAGGAAGTCTGCGAGCTGCGTTAAGGATAAATCAGCGAACAGGCCTGCTGGGTCGCTGAACCGAACATAGAGCTTGGGCCTCGTGCCTGGATCTGACTAAAAAAGACCGGGACCCCGAACGAGGCTCAAGAGCTGTTTCTTACGCAAAGTTTGCGGGGTTCCGGTGATTGGAATTCCGCTTTTTTGTGCGGAAAGGCAGGCGTGGCCATGGCCGGTGAAAACGGTGAAAAGGGCGAAAAAGTTCGGACCACCGATCTGTCGCGCATGAAGTCGGCCGCGAGGCCGATCACGATGCTGACGGCCTACGATTATCCCTTCGCGCGGATTTTCGACCAAGCCGGCATCGACGTTCTGCTGGTCGGCGACAGCCTCGGGATGGTCGTGCAGGGGGCTGACAGCACGCTGCCGGTCACCCTCAGTGAAATCATTTACCACCTGCGGATGGTCGCGCGGGCGCGGCGTCGCGCCCTCGTCGTCGGCGATCTGCCCTTCCTCAGCTATCAGGTCAGCGTCGAGCAGGCCATCCGCAGCGCCGGCCGCCTGATCAAGGATGGCGCCGCCGAAGCGGTCAAGCTCGAAGGCGGGATCACGATGGCCGAGACGATCCGCCGGCTGGTTGAGATTGACATCCCGGTGATGGGCCATATCGGGCTGACGCCCCAATCGGTCCATCGGATGGGCGGGCATCGCGTGCAAGGACGTCGCTCGGGCCACGGCCCCGGATGCCGCGAGCGGCTGCTCGAGGACGCGGCGGCCGTTGAGCAGGCGGGAGCTTTCGCGATCGTCCTCGAAGGGATGCCGGTGGAACTTGCCAACGAGATCACGCAGCGCGCCGCCATTCCGACTATCGGGATCGGCGCCGGCCCCGGCTGTGACGGGCAGGTCCTCGTGATGCACGATCTGCTGGGGCTGAGCGAGTCCTTCGTCCCGCGCTTCGCCAAGCCCTACGCAAACCTGTGGCAGGATTCGGCGGCCGCGGCCGCCGGCTATATTCGCGACGTCCGCGCGCGCACTTTTCCGGCACCCGAACATTGCTACGGCGTCAAGGGGCGCTGACCGCGATGGAGATTATCGCCGATCCACGCGAGATGCAGGCCTGGTCGGATAGCGCGCGCCGCCGCGGCGAGACCATTGCCTTTGTCCCAACGATGGGCTTCCTGCACGAGGGCCATCTCACCCTGATGCGCGAAGGGCGGCGTCACGCCACGCGGCTGGCCAGTTCGCTCTTCGTCAATCCGACCCAGTTCGGCCCCAACGAGGATTTCTCGCGCTACCCGCGCAACTTCGAGGGCGACTGCAAGCTGATGCGCACGGTGCCGGTCGATGTGCTCTTCGCGCCCGAGCCCGACGTCATGTTCCCGGCCGGCTCGCAAACCTGGGTTGAGGCCACCGCGGTCACGCGCGGGCTCTGCGGGGACCATCGCCCCGGCCACTTCCGCGGCGTCACGACGGTGGTCGCGAAGCTCTTTAATATCCTCAAGCCGCACTGCGCGCTCTTCGGTGAAAAAGATTTTCAGCAGTTGCGCGCGATCGAGCGGATGGTCCGCGATCTCAATTTCGATCTCGCGATCATCCCGGTCGGCACCGTGCGCGAAAGCGACGGCCTCGCGATGAGCTCGCGCAACGCCTATCTGTCGCCCGACGAACGCAAACGGGCGCTGGCGCTGAGCTGCGCGCTGCGCGCCGCCCGCGCCGCTTTCAAGAACGGTCAGCGCGATCCGCGCGAGTTGCGCTGCGCAGCGCTCCATCTGCTCGAGAGCACCCCCGGGGTGGAAGTCGAATACGTCGAAGTCGTTGACGCCGAAGCGTTGCATGCAATCGACGCCGCCGAACGCGCGATCGTCGTCGCGATCGCCGCCCGCATCGGCAAGACCCGCCTGATCGACAACCTGGTTCTACCTATTCGCGACAGTGAGTCACTGCCATGAGAATAATGCTGCGTGCCAAGCTTCATCGCCTGCATCTGACCGGCGCCGACCCCGACTACGAGGGCAGCATCGCGATCGATACCAACCTGCTCAATGCCGCGGGCATCCTCCAATACGAGATGGTTCACGTCTGGAATGTGACTAACGGCGAGCGGCTCGAAACTTACGCGATCAATGCGCCGGCGGGCTCCGGCGAAGTCGCGCTCAACGGCGCCGCCGCGCTGCGCGGCAAGCCCGGTGATATCATTATCGTGGCGACCTTCGCCCCGATGGACGAAGCAGGCGCGAGCAAATGCAAACCCACCGTGATCCACGTCGACGAACGTAACCGCCCGCGCGAACTCTATATCGCCAAAACCGGATAACGCTCCCAAGTTGCCGGTCAGAATCGGCTATTGCAGCAACTTAGCCAAGGCTAGCGGCAGGGTGCTGCGAAACACCAGCGATGCCGCCGAGACCGGATGACGCAGGCTCAGTTCGCATGCATGCAGCGCGAGGCGCGGCGCTGACTCGACCCCCGTGCCATATTTGCGATCGCCCACGACGGGACATCCGGCGCCGGCGAGCTGCACGCGAATCTGATGCTTGCGCCCGGTCGCCAGCGTGAGTTCGAGTAGCGATCGCAGCCTGCGCCGCCGAATCACTCGATAGTGCGTGACGGCCAGCTCGCCTCCGCTCGGTACCCGCCGCACCATCATCGAGGCGTTTTCCATCAGGCGATCCTCGAGCGTCCCCTCCGCGCTGGGCGGCGCTCCCTCCACGGTCGCCAGATAGCGTTTGGTGACGTTCTTCCATCCGCGCTGCAGCGCCGACTGGCTCGCCTCGCTCCGCGCGAAGATCATCAGGCCCGAGGTCTCGCGGTCGAGCCGATGGACGATGAAGGCCTGCTGGTCGCGCGCGTTGACGGAGGTTTTCAGATACTCATTGAGCAGCCGGTGGGCGGTGCGTTCTTTTTCCCGCGCCGAGCCCATCGCCAGCAGCCCGGCGGGCTTGTCGATGACCACGATGGCCGCATCGAGGTGAACGATCTTGAGCGCCGGCGGCGGGGTGCCCGGACGCAGGTTCAGCCCCTTCGCGATCGTAACGATGTCGCCGGCCGCGAGTCGCGTATCGTGCCGGAGATGCGTCCGGCCCGCGACGCTCACCGCGCCGAAGCGGATCAACTCCTTCGCGCGTTTGCGTGAGAGCTCGAGCGGCGGACCCAGCAGAAAGGGCAGTAACTCAACTTCTGTCGCCACCCTGAACCGCCGCCCCCGGCCATCGGAGCGGTCAGCTTCTGCCGTATCCCGGCCACGCGCTCTTGGCATCGGCGTGCGCTTGGGCTTAGATCGAAGGTCCACAGCAGGCATAGAGAAGGGGTGTATTTTGGCGATTACAGTTTGGCCGGCGAGCGACAACTTCGCCGCAGAAATTGGCGACATCGATCTTTCGCGCGAGTTAAGCGCCGCCGATCTCACTGCGGTCAAGCAGGCCTTTTGGGACTATAGCGTGCTGATCTTCCCGGAGCAGCAGCTCACCGAGGATCAGCATCTCGCCTTCGCGCGTAATTTCGGCGAGCTCGAGCAGGTCGTCTTCCTCAAGATGGACGTAAAACTGCGCCTGCGCCCGGAGCTTGCCGACGTCTCGAATCTCAACCATCGCAGCGAAATCTGGCGCGACGAGGGGCGCATGCGGATGATCGCCGCGGGCAATCGGCTCTGGCATACCGACAGTTCCTTCAAGTATCTGCCCGCGCGGGCCTCGCTGCTCTATGCGCGTGAGATTCCGCCGGTCGGCGGCTACACCGAATTTGCCGATCTGCGCGCCGCCTGCGACGCGCTACCCGAGGCCGCGCGCGAGCGGCTCGCGGGCCTGATCGCCGAGCACTCCCTGATCTACTCGCGTGAGCGCACCGGCTTTACCAACTTCACCGCGGAGGAGCGCGCCAACCTGAGCCCGGTCCCGCAGGTAATGATCCGTACGATCCCCGAAAGTGGTCGGCGCTCGCTTTATCTCGCTTCACACATCGGCAAGATCCGCGGGATGCCCGACGACGCAGCGCGCACGCTGGTCGACGAGCTGATCGCGCACGCCACCCAGCGGCAGTTCGTCTATCACCATCGATGGCGCAAGCACGATCTCGTGATGTGGGACGATCGCTGCACGATGCATCGCGGGGGCGCTTACGACGATCTGCGCTGGGTCCGCGACCTGCAGCGCGCAACGGTCGCCGACATCGCGAACACTACGCAGACCGAAGCGCGCTCGGCGCCTTAGCCGACGGGCCCGCATTATCGCAGCGGGCGCCGCCGGCTGCACCCGGGAGAAAACCAATCAGTAGCCGGCGAAGCCCATGTCGGTGGTCGCCTGCGCGTCCGGATCGGTGCAGACGTTGACCAGCGCGGGCTTGTTCGACTTGATCGCGCGCTCGATCGCCGGGCGGATCTCGTCGGGCTTATCGATGAATTCTCCGTAGCCACCGAGCGCCTCGACCATCTTGTCGTAGCGCTGATAACCGAGATCGCGGCCGACCGTGCCGCCGGTCTGACGCGAGGTAAAGCCGCCGTTGTTCGAGAGCACGACGACGATATTGAGCTTGTGCCGGATGGCGGTGTCCATCTCCATTCCGTTCCAGCCGAAGGCGCCGTCGCCGCTCAGCACCACGACCGGCTTGTCGGGCGCCGCAACTTTTGCGCCGATCCCGAAGGGGATGCCGACGCCCATGCATCCGTGCGGCCCGGCATTGAGGCTGCATCGCGCGTTGTAGATCGGAATCGACTGGCGGGCGAAGTTGAGAATCTCGTGGCCGTCGACGACCAGGATCGTGTCGCGGGTGATGACGTCCTTGACCTCGTTGCACAGGCGCAGCGGATGAATCGGCGTCTTGGACGAGTGCATCAGCGGGGCGTTGCGCTCCTGGTTGGTGCGATGCTTCGCCGCGAGTTGCGCGACCCAGACGCTCTCTTCTTTGGCGTTGAAGCGGCCCGCCGCGGCGTCTTTGAGTTGCCCCAGCACCAGCTTGGCGTCGCCGATAATGCCGATATCGGCGGCGCGGTTGTGGCCGATCTCGCGGCCGTCAACATTGACGTTGATGAATTTGGCGTCGGGCGAAAAACGCGGCGCACGCAGGAACGAGAGCATCGAGTTGGCCCGCGCGCCGATCACAAGCACGACGTCGGCTTCGCGGAAGGCGGTCGAACGCGCCGCCGGGAATGAGCGCGGATGGTCCTCGGAAACCACGCCGCGGCCTTGCGGAGTCGTGAAGAAGGGGATGCCCGTGGCGTCAACGAAGGCTTTCAGATCCGCCTCCGCGTCGGCCCAGAGCACGCCGCTACCCGTGACGATCAGGGGCTTGCGCGCGTTGGCCAGCAGATCGACCGCCTTTTTGATCAGGATCGGATCGCCGGCCGGCCGCGCCTCGGTGCGATAGTTGCCGTCGACCCAGTTGATCTTCTCCTCATCGACTTTGCCCGAAAGGATGTCGCCCGGCAGGTCGAGATAGATCGGGCCGCGCTTGCCGTCGAGGGCCTCGCGAAAGGCGATACTGATGTATTCAGGGATGCGATAGCCGAGGTCCACGCGAAAGGCGTTTTTGACGATCGGCTTCATCATCGGCACCTGGTCCATCTCCTGGAAGGTGTCGAGCGTCCATCCGCGCATCGGGGCGGAGCCGCCAATTGCGATAATCGGCGAGGCGTCGGCCCAGGCGTTGGCGAGGCCGGTGACCAGATTGGCGACCCCGGGGCCCATCGGCGCGATACAGATGCCGGGCTTGCCGGTGACGCGCGCGTAGGCATGCGCCATCATCGCGGCGGCCTGCTCGTGGCGGACATAGATGCCCTGCATGCCGAGGTCGAGACAGGCGCCGGCGGTGCCGCCGGTCGGCCCACCCATCATGAAGAAGATGGTATCGACGCCCTCGCGCTGAAAGCTCTTCGCGATGATCTGTTCTCCGCGTAATGTGCTCACCTGTCGATTCTCCCCTGCGCGCTGCCCGTATGCGTCGGGCTCGCGATTAGTTATCGGCGATCGGTCAGTGATTGTTGGAGCAATCGGAGGCGGTCGCTGTCAAGGGCGACCGACTTGCGCTCGTGCGTGGTTATAGCGAATAGCAATTTGTCGCTTTGGAGTTGCGTGTGGTATGTATTTCTGGTATGTATGTATTTCACTCTGTAGAATTAAGGGCAACGAGCCATGTTCGACATCAAAGAATACCGTGAAGTCTGCGAACGTATCGGCAAGCTGAGCAGCGACCTTGAAAAACTTGAAACTCGTCGGGTCGACTTGGAAAAACAGATGCAGGCGCCAGCGCCTAGCGCTGCGCGAAGTACTAACGGCGCTCCGATGTCGACACAGGGCCGGCCTCAGCCCCGACAATTCGATCCTGACGCGCCCCCCGATCTAAGGCATACGAAATTGCAATCGGCGCAACTGGGCGGGATGCCGATTTCGGGAAAGACTAACTGGAAGACATTGCTCGTCGCGGTAGTTAGGTTGGCCAAAACCAAGGCAGGCAATGACCACGCGCAGCTTCAACGGTTCCTCGCCGTACCATTTGTAGTGGGTCGAAAAGAGACCGACGGCTATCGGTTTCTTTCAGACGTCGGCTTATCGGTGCAGGGACAAGACGCAAATCACGCGTGGAGATACACCTTGCACACCGCTCGGCAACTCGGCATCGCTGTCGAAGTCGAGTTTGTATGGCGCTCAAAAGACGGTGCAGCCTATCCAGGCGAAACCGGTCGTCTATCCGCTTGATTCCGTCGATAGACGTCGATGCGCGGCATTTTATTAGCTCAAATCGGCGCCTTTACCGCGGTCTTGATCGCGTGCGTCGTCGCGGCGCAGACGCCGCCGAAAGTGTTTGTGGACCAAGGCGCGTGTCCTTTCGAATGGCTGTGGACCCGCGAGGCTGGCTCTACCTGGCGGTGATCATCGATCTGTTCTCGCGGCAGGAAGTGGGTTGGGCGATGAGCGAGCGGATTGATCGCAAGCTGGCGTTGGACGCGCTGCGCATGGCTCTGGCGCAACGCCGTCCGCCACGCGGCGGACCCGTGCCCAAGCGCGCACGTCGATTTTTGAAGATCTCGAACGATTCTATAATCGCCGGCGGCGCCATTCATCGCTCGACTATCTCAGCCCGGTCGAATTTGAACGCCGCAACTATCCGCGGTTGGCCGCTTAACCCGACTCAACGCGTACGATGCTGGAGCAGGTCCAGTCTGTAACGCCCGCCGATTTCGCCATCATGGCGCTGGGGGCTGGCCAGAGTGGCTTATGTCTCGGTTATATATCGCCGCGGTCATGATGGAACGAATGCGGGGCGTACAGGCTTTCGTGTTTGTAGAGCGCGCTGCATACACCGAGCGAAGGCTCGTCGCTGTGGCGTCAGTAGGCAGCTACGCTTGGCTCTGACGCGGCCTTACCCGTGGCTTGAAGCGGCATGGGCGCGCGATAATCAGCGTTTGCGCAGGGAGCGCGAAATCCTGAAAAAGCGACGGCCTTCTTCGCCAGGGAGAGCGTGTGAGATTCGCTTTCATCGCGACGGAGAAGGCCGCTTTCCCAGTAGCGTTGATGTGCCGGATGCTGGCGGTATCGCGGGCCGGGTTCTCTGCCTGGCGCCAACGGCCGGTGGCGCCGCGAACCTATCAGAAGCAGGTGCTGGCGGTTGCGGTTGCCGCGATCTAGGCCAAGCACCTCGGTCAGCTCTGCGGGAGCTCGTCGCAGTGCGAATGTCGCCTAGGAGCGGTGGAACTCGCGGCTCTGGCGGGTACGAGTTCAAGCTCCACAATTTCTCTCACATGCGTACGCCAATGCCTACGACGCAGATAGCGACTGTGTCAAACTTGTAGTGGTGGAACTGACTTTCGCCACGCGCGGCAGGAGAGTGTGAGGAGCCGCTAATATATAAAATCAAAGCCGCTCTTCGCCCTTTTCCCGCTGCGTCTTCTTGTCTTCTTAGAAAAAGACAAAGGCTCGGACCACGACGTTCTTGCGGCAGGGAGCGTCGTCGGGGGCGGTTGGGTCGATGCAGGCAGTGTGGAAAGACCAGCGCGAGACGGAACCGTCGGTGACGGAGTCGTAGCACTTGAGCATCGAGACCTCGGTGGGCTTCTGCTGGGGAAACCAGTACCACTCGTGGTCGGCGCGGTAGGTGAAGCGGGTGGTCTCACCGACGCGATCGTCGTAGACGCGGTAGTTGGTGACGTACGGCTGGTCGGCGAAAGAGGGCCAGGCGCAGAGCACGAAGGGGTTCTGGCACACGGTCTCCATCGGCTTGGCGAGGTTGATCGACATGAACCGCTGCGACATCTTGGCGTCGGCCTGCTCCTCCGTGTAGTGCTGCGCGCGCCCGAAGTTCCGCAGGTTCTTCGTGAGCAGCTCGCGGCAGCGCACGCGGCCACTGTTATCATTCAGGTCGTTGTGCACGATGTAGGCGTAATTGGCGTTCACACCTGGATTGTTCTTGGCCTGATCCTCGGTGCGGTCGCCTTTGTAGTCCTTGTCGAAAACATCGTGGTTGTACACGAGTGCATCCGCGGCGCCTGGGAAAAACTCCAACAAGAGCTTCTCCATCTCCGGGTAGAACACGCGCTCCACCTCCGCCGCGTCGTAAAAATTTTTGCACTTGGACTCGCAGCGCGCGAGCGAAACACCGAGCTTGTCCATGCATGCGGCGCTGTTGGGCGAGAGACCTGGGTAGTATTCCCCGATTCGTCGCGCGTCGCGCAAAACTACAGGAAAATAGAGGCATCGTCGCCCGATGTCTTGCTCTTCCTTGCGCAACGCCTTGGCCTCGGCCGCGCGCGCCGGGTCCCGCCAGAGTGCGTTTGACGGGACGATCGAGTAGGATGGCTGCTCGTCAACGGCGTAGCGCAGCGGAAGCGCTACGCCACCTTCAGGGGCTTCGATTTGGTGCGCTCGAATATATTCAAGGCATTCTGCGTAGCTACGAAATCCACGGCCCCACTTGGTCTCGATCGGGCCGGGAGGAGCCTTATCGAGCGCATCGATAAGCGCTTGCCCTTTGCCCTCGGCAATCTGGCGGAGCGCATCCTCGGTCGCGGCGGCAGTCCCGGCATCGCCGTTTCGGTCGAGGGACATGTAGGATAGACCGCCATTCGCAGCGATTGGCGCCGGCTGTCCTTTGGTGAGTTGGAGGGGAGGCGCATAGACCGACGAAGCTCTCTTCGTAATCCCCGCAACGTGGTTCTCGATGTCCTTGAGCTGGTCCATAGCATGACCCCTGATAAAAAGTGCCCAATCGTGGTGCACAGGGTATATAGTTTTACCGGGTCTATCACACATTAGCCGACAGGGCGAGTATTTCGTCCTGCCCACCGCGCTGCGCTCAAGGACCTACTCGGAAAAAACGTCTGAGGCCTGCGACGCGACGGAGTGCGGCTATACGACTGCTCGAGCAGTACCGGGGAGGAGTCGGATGCGTGCGTGCAGGCTGGTGGAACTCAACCGTTCGAGCCTGAGTTATTCGCCGAAACGACCGGACGATGCGCTGGTGCGGCTGCGCCTGCGCGAGCTCGCCGCAAGCCGGCGGGGTTTCGGTTGTCGGCGCCGGGGTTGGCTACTGGGGGGTGAAGGTCGACGGATGAATCACAAAAAGCTCTGCCGATTATATCGCGAAGAGCAGTTGATGGTGCGCCGTCGTGGCCGGCGCAAACGCGCGCCGGGAAGGGCTCCGCGGCCCGTCACCGTGTCTCACCACCCGCCCGGGGCAAATACGTCAACCGATGCTACTCTCACCTGACGGGCATCGGGTGCAAGCCAGCTGCGACGAGCTCGCAAAGAAAGTTCTATCCGATACAGTCAACCGCTTCGCGATGACTCCGGTCTGGGGCAGCTGGTTTACCGGCAACTCAAATAACCGAGGCAATTCAACCGGCGGATCGCCGACCTGCCACCGCGACGAAATCTCGAGCGCGACCTTCTCGAAGTGTAAGCAAAGTATGCGGCTCGAGGTCTTCGAGGCTCGCCGCTTGAAAGACGCTGACCTGCAATTCGCCATTCAAACTCTTCGGACACGCGGCACTCGTTCTGCTTGCGCGTAGCTCCGGGACGGCAGTAATACTTCTTTCACGTTGTGATAAGACCGTGACGGAACATAAACGTTGTGAGCTTGCCCGCGGACGACTGCGCCGATCTACGGCCTTGGCGAGAGCGAGGTGCTGAAGTTAGACGCGGGAAGTTGAGCGCGTTTGTTTCAAAATTCCGTGTGACCGCAAAATCGGCGTAAATAGTCAGGGCCGTTTTTGCGACAGGGAGGCACCAAGAATGCCTGCACTGGCTGATCTGCGCGACAAGACCTGCATCGTCGGTATCGGCGAGACGGCCTACACGCGCGGCACCAACAAGAGCGCGCTTGAATTGTCGCTGGAGGCTTCGCTTGCCGCCATCGAGGACGCCGGGATCAAGCCGGAAGCGATCGACACGGTGATCTTGCCCGGCGGAGCTGGAGGCGGCGGCACGGCGGGCGATTTTATCGCGAATCTCGGACTGCAGGATCTGCACTATACGACGTCGCTGCAGGAGATGGGCGGAGCGATGTGTGTGGCTGCACTCGAGTGCGCCGCGACCGCGCTGGCCAGCGGCATTGCAAGCTACGCCTTGATCCCGCTCTGCTGCCGCTTTTATTCCGGGCGCAAGGCGCGACAGCTGAATTCCGATCCCGGCACCGGGCTGCAATCCGCGGAGACGATTCGCGATTATTACGCACCTTTCGGAGTTGGCGCGCCGCCACAGCACTATGCGTGGATGGCGCAACGCTATATGCAGCTCTACGGCACGACGCACGAGCAGCTTGGCGCTATCGCCATAGCGATGCGCAAACATGCGCAGCTTCATCCCAACGCGGTGATGCGCGGTAAGCCGATGGATCTGGCCGACTATCTGGCGTCGCGTTGGGTTAGCTATCCGTATCGTTTGCTCGATTGTTGTCTCGAGACCGATGGCGCGGGCGCGTTGCTGGTGACGACCACCGAACGCGCCAGAGACCTGCGGCGCAAACCGGTCTATGTGACGGGTATCGCTTCGGGGCATCCGTTTCCGCCGCACGATCTGCCGAACCGTCCTGACATACTCAAGATGGGTCTCGATTTCTGCGCGCCGCGCGCCTTCGCGATGGCGGGGATGAAGCCGTCCGACATGGACTTCGCAGAAATCTATGATTGTTTCACCGGGCAGGCGATGCTGCAGATCGAGGCCGCCGGCTTTTGCAAAAGGGGCGAAGGGGGAGCTTTCGTTGAAGGCGGCCGTATCGAATTGGGCGGAGAGCTGCCGATCAATACGCACGGAGGGCTTTTGTCGCAGGCGCACAACTCGGGCATGAATCATCTGGTCGAAGCGGTCGTGCAGCTACGCGGCGAGGCCGGGGCCCGGCAGGTAAACGAGGCAGAGCTAGGATTGGTCACCGGCTGGGGTGGGCACGGCCACGGCTCGGTTGCGGTTCTACGCCGTTGAGAATGTTTTCACGTGAGAGGAGTTCGATAATCGAGCACGTCGCTGCGAGTCTCATCAAGAATCGGAGTCGCGTGCTGCGCGAATGGCGAAAAACATGAAGACTGAGAATCCGGCGCCGGCGGACAAGCGATCGGTTCTTTTGCGCGGTAATGCGAAAGAGTTCTACGAATGGTGCCGCAAGCGGGAGCTGCGGTTTCAGCGCTGTCAGGACTGCGGCGTCTGGCGTCATCCGCCACGCCCGATGTGTGGCAGTTGCCATTCGATGCGGCGGGAATGGGCGCCAACCTTGGGAAAGGGCAAGGTCTATTGCTGGACCGTTGTCCATCAGGCGCTCGACCCAGCGTTTGCCAATGAGGTGCCGTATGCCGCGGCGATCGTCGAACTCGATGAGGGACCGCGCCTCGCGACGTGGATTACGGGACTACCTCCTGACCGGCTTACGGTCGGCATGCCGGTCGAAGTCTGGTTCGACGATCTGGACGATCAGGTTGCACTGCCCAAATTTCGGCCGCTCATCGAATAGTGGCTGGCGCGGCGCCGATTGCGCGCGCACGGGGCAATTAAGGGATTATCGATCAGGCAGCCCCGACGTTGAAGCGGGCACACTGGAAGTAAGAAAATCAATCAGGAGGTTTTGAGATGCCAAACTACACCGTGATTTCGGCCGATTCGCATATGATCGAACCGCCGAACCTTTGGCTTGAACGCCTGGATAAAAAATACCAGGATTCAGCGCCTCACGTCGAGGAAAGCGAAAAAGGCAGCTATTTTGTTGCGCCGGGTATTCAACCATCACGGGTCTCGCTGGGATTCGCTGCCGGCCGCAGCGGCAAGGAACTCGAGAATTATTTCAAAAAAGGCAGCTTTGCGGTGGCTCGGCCGAGCGGCTGGGATCCAATCGAGCGGGTCAAAGATCAGGATGTCGACGGCGTCGCCGCCGAGGTGCTCTATACCACTTTCGGCATGCCGCTGTTCCGGCTGCCGGACGCGGACCTGCAGCGCGCCTGCTTCAAGGCTTACAACGATTGGGTAGCGGAATTCCGCCGCCATAATCCGCAGCGGTTTTACCCGATCGGGCTAATCTCACTTGAGGACCTGGACGCGGGCGTGAAGGAGCTGGAACGCTGCGCAAAAATCGGGCTGAAGGGCGCACAGATCTGGGGCGGAGCGCCCGCTGATCGGCCCTTCTGGTCCGAGGAGTATGATCCGCTCTGGTCCATGGCGCAGGAAGCGCGCATACCGCTTTCACTTCATCTCGGCACCGGCAAAGGTTCCGGGGTCGCCGAGAAAGTCAAGCCGGCGAATACCCACAAGCGCCCGCCATTTATGACGCGCAATTACGTAAACGCGATCCAGGAAGTCCAGCGCTCGTTCACTGATATCATCTTCGGTGGCGTGCTCGAGCGCTTTCCGCACCTGACGCTAATCTCCTCGGAAAATGACAGCGGCTGGTTCCCGCACTATCTCTACCGGCTCGATCACGCTTACGACAAGTTCAACGCGATGTCGGACGAGCCGTTGCCGATGAAGCCGAGCGTCTATATTCGCCGCCAGGTGATGGTGACGTTTCAGGACGACCCGATTGGTCCGATGACGAGCAAGATTTTTGGTGAAGACAACTACATGTGGGCGTCGGATTTTCCGCACAGCGACTCGACCTGGCCGAATTCACGAAGATTAATTGACAACGAATTCAGCGGGCTTTCCGAAGAAGTCAGGGACAAGATCGTTTGCCGCAACGCCGCGAAGGTTTATGGAATAGCTCTTAACGCGTGATTGATTAATTTAAACACCTCGCTCTTAGAATAAATTATGCGAGTGACGGGCGGCCATCGTGATTCGACCGCACATCCACGCATTCGCCTGATAGATTGCCCCTGCAGTCTCATATTCGGCCCGGCCTTCCGCGCTCAACTGCCATCGCGAGCCGGCTATACGGCCATGACATTATCATGTGACATACGATATAGGGTTTGATCATGATTACTTGGGGGCGAGGGCCGCGAGTGCACGAAGATCCGGTAGTGGTTTGCCATCCGTGCGAAGCGCCTGAATACAGACGTGAGTGGCTCCCGCCCGGAAGTGCGCCTCGACCCGTTCGCGTATCTTCTCTTCCGAGCCCCAGGCGACGATCGCATCTACCAGTTGATCACTGCATCCTTTTTCGAAGTCCGCATCCTGCCAACCGAGGGCTTTCAGATTGTTTCGATAATTGGGCAGATTAGTGACGTAAAAGCTCATGTGTTGGCGCGCAGCGGCACGAGCCTTGGCGGTATCCGACTCGAGTATCACCGCCTGCTCGACACATATCCAAGGGTCGGGACCGATTTGCGCTCGAACCTTCGCAGTATGTTCCGGTGGTACGAAGTAAGGATGAGTGCCGTTAGTCTGCGTCGCGGCCAGATCGAGCATTTTGGGGTGAAGCGCCGCGATGAGAAGGGGTATCTGCTCCTTCGGCAAAGGCGCCTTTGTCAGAGCGCTTTTCAGTTTGGGTAGATACTCTTGCATGTAGCTATAAGGTTTGTCGTAGCGCTGACCACGGGCCGCCAGCACCGGTTTATGACTGACTCCGATTCCGAGGATGAAGCGTCCTTGCGAGATTTCCGCGACCGTTCTTGCGGCTGAGGCCATCGCTATCGCGTCGCGGGCCCAGACATTGGCGATTCCGGTCGCCACTACAAGGTCCGAGGTATGGCTCAGGAGGTAGGCGGCATGCGAGAAAGGATCGCGTCCCGGGCCTTCAGGAATCCAGAGCGCTCGATAACCTTGCTGCTCCAGAGTTTTTGCGAAATCGAGGGTCTCGGGCGCCGCCATCGCCTCAAGCATCGCCCACACGCCGACTTTTCCGATATTCATTGCGAGAATCTCCTGTTGCGAGCTCGTTGGATGGAGCGGTTTGGCAATCTCTCCAATTAGAAGCTGGGCGGTCGCGGACAACCACCCAGCAGAGCGAGCAAGCGCTGGGCAAGGTCGAGTGTCGTCTGATCCTCCAGGAATGCGCCCACAATCTGAATTCCGACTGGGAGGCCGCTTCTCAAAAGACCGACTGGAACTACCGTGGCCGGCAGATAGCAAGCGCCTGCGGGAGCCATCCAGGTAATCAAACTCCAATACGACCGCGGCTCGCCTCCCACCGTCGCTGTCCTGCCGGCCTGAGGCTCAGAATGATCGTGTACTATCGCTGGGCAGGGCATGACCGGTAGCAAAACCGCGTCCCACCGCGAAAAGAACTCCTCCCAGCGTTTGCGCATCTGCAACCGTCGCTCATTGTAACTGAGCCATTGGCGATGGCGCATCGCCAGGAGTCGTCGTGTATGGGCGGCCGGCGTTGGGCCGGCGGTAGAGGCATAATCTTCAAGTCGGTCGAGCGAAACTCCGCCCGCCATCGCGGCTTGCAAGAGAGCAAAGAAAGTGTCCGCTGCCTTCTCCAAGGAAAATACCGGACGCGCCTCGTGATCAATCAATACTCCCGCAGAGGCGAGCGTTTGCGCTGCCCTTTCCAACAGCTCACGCAACTCCGGCTCTACTCTGCAAGCCGGATCATCAAGCCAGGCGGCAACGCGGTATTGTTTGAGGGTCCGATGACGCGGTGGCGGCAGTTTCAGCCGCCAGGCCGGAACTTCCCAGCGATTAGGACCAGCCATGATGCCAAGGCCAAGCTTGAGATCTTCGACGGTGCGCGCCATGGGTCCAGCGACGGCAAGGTCGGCGAGAGTTAATGTTCCCGGAGGCCCGGGGATCTGACCGTGCGCCGGCACAATCCCGTAACTCGGCTTATGGCCGAGAACTCCCGACATATGCGATGGGAGGCGAATCGAACCGCCGATATCGCTGCCAAGTTCCAGCGGAGTGAATCCGCACGCCAAAGCCGCAGCCGAGCCGCCGGACGAGCCCCCGGGAGTGCGCGACCGATCGTAAGGATTGTTCGTTGTGCCGAAAACTTCGTTGTAGCTTTGCAGGTCGCCGGCGTAAATCGGAAGGTTAGTCTTGCCGAAGACGATAGCTCCCGCTGCGCGTAGGCGCGCAACTGGCCAAGCGTCTTGATCCGGGATGAACCCGGCCAGCTCAGGGGCGCCTGAGGTCGTTCGCATTCCCGCGGTTTGGAAAGAGTCTTTGACCGTCATGGGCACACCATGGAGCGGCCCGCGGACCTCCCCACGCGCCAAGGCGGCGTCAGCATGGTCGGCCTCCGTCCGAGCTCGCTCCGCGTCGATCGTCACGACGCTGTTGATGGGCTTATCAAGCGCCGCGACTCGCGTCAGAAAATAATCGACGGTCTCTCTGCTGGAAATCTCGCGCCGACGGATCTTCCTGGCGATCGCAACTGCGCTGGTATAGGCGAGCTCAGACACGACAACCTCCTTCGAGTGCCCGCTGCTGGTTCATCAGCTGAGCCTTCGAATATTGGAATGCCAACAATCAGTTCGACATTCCGCTGATTGCACCCTATATCATCGGCGCAGGTCACTCGGCGAGGTACCGCTTTGGTGGACCGTCTTCCACATTCTTGTGCTAGAAAGAGGGCGCGTAACGCCCGGCCGTGGGCTCAGTCAATTGCAGGAGGAGAGCGATGTTCAAGGTTGGCAAGGAATTTCATCTGCTACACGTAGTCTCCGACCTGGATACGGTTGACGGTTGGTACGACGAGGTCTTCGCGGTGCGACGGTTCGTCCGAAATTCGATGAAGGCCGCGATGCGCAAGGCGTCGTTGGTCCTAATCGGCGATTTCGTGTTGGAGCCGGCGGAACCGATTCGCCGAGCGCCGGGCTGGGAGAAATCAGCTTTGGGCAAGTTCTATTCGCGTTACGGCCAACATTTTCACTCGATCGCGTGGTATGTCGATGACCTTGCGGAAACCTGTGCGAGGCTGACTGAGCGCCAAATCCGGCTGTTCGACATGGTAGGGAATGCGGTCAAGGAGCCCGCGCGCAACGACGGCGCCGTGTGGACGCATCCGCAAGATACGCATGCAGCGTTCGAGTTCGCCGTGGCGCCGAAATTCTTCATCGACCCGCGACTGCAGCCCGGATGGTCGACGGCTTTTGCGCGCGACGAGCATCCGCTCGGGGTCGAGCGCGCATCGCATCTCACGATGCTTTTCCGGGATCCGGGTGACGCACGCAAGATCTACCAGGACGCGCTAGGCGGGACTCCAATCCATGAGGAGGAGACACCGGGGCGCAAACGGAGCGTCTTTTACGCGGTCGGCGAGGATACCGTTATCGAGGCCGCGCAGCCGCTGTCGCCGACGAGTCCTGAAGCCATCGATATGGAACGCGCGGGCGAGGGAATCTACTCGGTGACGTTCAGGGCCAAGGACTTGAAGCGTGCCGCGGAGCATCTGCGGTCCAAGGGACAGCGATTTGCCAAAGATGCAGAGTCGCTGGTGATCGATCGAGAGGACGCGTTCGGAATGGTGATCGGATTTACGGAGCAGAGGATTCCGAACGACCCGAGGTGACGATCAACCCTATTAGACTCTGTCCACAGCCGCATCAATGCGGGCGATGAGCTCGGGGTCGAGTGGGCCACGCTCGGCAGCGGCAAGGCATTCGCGCAATTCAGCGCGATTCTTGACTCCGAGAACTACCGTCGCCACGCCCGGGATGGAGAGTGCGTAGCGATGGGCGAGCGCCGCCGCTGATTCGCCGACTTCTTTGGCTAAAGCGCGGAAAGGGGCGGCCCGCCGATAGTCGACCATTTCCGGATGAGTTTCTGCCAATTCGCGATCTAACGAGTCCGTGAGGGCGCCGGCCTGCACGGCGCGGATGCCCATTACGGCAATACCTCGCCGACCGGCGGCGGCGATGATCTCACGCGGCCGCGCGGGCTCGTCGAAAAGTTTCATCCCACCGACAGAATCAAGAAGATTGGCGACAACCTGGACGGCACCCGGAGGCGGGTTCTCGTTAATCGTCTCAAGGATAGCGGTAGGCACGCCGATGCCGGAAACGCCCCAGGCGCTGACGCGGCCCTGCGCAACAAATTGTTCAAGAGCCGGTCGCACCACCTCGACGAAGAGGCTGCGCGGCGTGCCTTGCGCGGAACCCGGTATTGCGTCCGGCACAATCTGACCATGCAAAAAGAAAAGATCGAACTTCTTCAACTTGGTCCGCTCGAGACTGCGGTCGAGGCTTCGCTCGAGGCGCAATACGACCTCTTCGCGCGGCGGATTGCCGAGCATGCATTTGGTCGAGATCCGCACGCCGTCGGGGAGCCGGCCATCGAAGGCCGCGCCGACGACGAGTTCGGCTTCGCCACGGCCGTAAGCCGGCGCGACATCGAGAAAGGTGATGCCCGCTTCGACGGCCTCGCGCAGAGTAGCGACCGCTTCGTCGCGGCTGGTTGGACCCCAAACCTGGCCGATGCCGCCGCCACCAAGTGTCAGGCAGCTAATCTCCCCGAGCTTTCCAAACGCTCTTTTTTCCATGGGATGATGTCGCCAGCGGCGACGTTCTGATCACGAAGTTATGCCCTCCAGGAGGTCGCGCGATCAAATCTTACGCCGCCTTCGCCAGAGGTCTTTCTCCCCTGCGTCCGGCATTTTTCCGAGATGTTGTGCCCTTGCTTAGTGTGCGGCAGCAGCCGGGCCGAATCGAGGATAAAGGCCAACTCGGCGGTTACACCGAGTCGGCAACCTCATGACGGTTTTCGAGATCGGCGCGATTGACCTTAGCCCCTCCACTCCGTTTAGTTCGATGCCATTGCCCAGTTCTGGGCGTCTTCTCCCGGTGTATAACCCATGATGCTTTGAGACGGATTGCGATTTACCAGGGGGCGCAGATAGAGCGGATGCTTCATGCTGCGAACTTCGTGCTCGATGGTGAACAGCACTTTGCCGCCTTCAGGATCGACGATGTCCTGGAATCGATACTGATGCTCATCGCTCTCCTGGATGATCAGATCCTTCGCGGCAAGCCGGCGATGGGGCCCCGAGAAATCATTGATGTAGATCTGAATATGGTGATGATCGTAGCGCGGGGTCGGCTGGCTGGTTTCGCGGAAAAACAAATTCTGCCCGGTCCCGGCAGTGACGCAAGCAAAACGGCCCCGCGCATCCTCCAGCGGTGCTGCCTGCGCGCCCAGAATCTGTGAATAAAAACGTGCGATTCCATCCGCGGTTCCTGCCGGCACATCGAACTCCACATACGGGATCCCAACCGCCATCGAGCCGAAGCGGCTACTCGGTGCATAGCAACGGATGCGGTTGCCCCATGGACAGAGAGCCTCAACGTGACCGTCGCGCTCATGGAATTCGAACCGGGTACCCGCAAGTGCCTCGCGTACCCGGCCCAGGCGCTGCGGCAGGGCCTCGTAGTCCGAGACCACCACCCCTACATGGCCGCGCAACACTTGGGGTTTGCTGGTGGGAAGATGGAATTGCTGGCGGCCCACGTTGACCCACATGTTGGCCGGACCTGTCATCATATAGGGGTCGCGCGTCAGTCCCAGCCCGTTAATGTAGAACAATGCGGCTTTCTCCTGCTCGGGGACTGTGACATTGACATGTTCAAGCGCGACAATATTGCCCAGGTCTTCAGCGGTCCGATCATAGGTCTTGCCCTTCTGCATTAACGCCGCCATGCCGCCCGGGGCGTCAAGGCGTGCGTCTCCCGTCACGCCGCGAATCCCTGGCGGTCGCTGTGAGGGAACGGTCGCAGCGCCTTGCCCGTTCTTGGCTGCGCACAGCTCGTCCATCTGTTGTGATAAGAACTCGTCTGAAATGAGCCCCTTGCGATAAGCCTTGAGTAACTGCTGCACCTCGAAGTCTTTGCTTGCCATAACTCACACTCCTCCAAAGCTGACCATCAGCATATTCTCACGCAGCGGGCCGAACCGTTGCGCACTTTCCACGCCTAGAATATGCACCCGACCGTATCCAATTGCCAAGCCGTTTGAAAGTCGCATTTTCTGTGTCGCTCCTGTAAATCGGAGCGCACTTATGGACAGCCGTGCCACTGCCGATCGGTACCGGCCGCGCCGATAATCTTGATAGCTGCGTGGCGGAGGCTAGCCATTTAGCACGGCAGCCTTGCCGCTTCGCAAGTCATCGGAAAGCGTCACAGAGTTGGGAGAACTCGCCAGGAGGGATGCTCCAAATTAGGGCAGTAACATACTTGAGGGCTGTGCTAGGGTGTCGTTAGCATGAGCATTTTGCATATCGGCCATATCAAAGCTGCCTTGAACGTCCGCTTCGAGTCTTTGATCGATCTCTCCGATCTGGGACCTAATTGTCCGAGCGATGAGCGCGAGAATTTTTTTCTTACTCGGAGCTTGGCCGCGTTCGCGATCGCGGAATTGGCTGGCGTAGATGACAAGATTGCGGCAGCGTCGGTTGTGGATGGCTCCAAAGATAATGGTATCGACGGTTTCTATTTCGACAATAGTGAACACGTTTGTTATCTGGTTCAAAGTAAATGGAGCAAGAGCGGGACTAATAGCATCCAAGTCGGCGAAGTTCACAAGTTCATCCAAGGCGTACGCGATCTGCTAAGCGCTTCGATGGACCGCTTTGACAAGCTTCAAAAGAAGCAACAGGACATAGACAATGCTCTTGGTGATTCGACTGCGAAATTTGTACTCGTGGTCGCCTATACCGGAGAGCCAGCGCTTGCTCCAGAGGCGCAATCCCCGCTAGACGACTTGCTTAAACAACTCAATGACGTAAGCGATCTGATTAATTACAAAGTATTGCGCCAAGCTGATCTTCACGCAATTGTAGCGGAAGCTGCCCAAGGGGAGTCCATAGACCTTAATATAATGCTCCATGAGTGGGGCACTCTCGAAGAACCATACCGAGCATACTACGGACAAGTACTGCTTGAGGACATAATAAAATGGAAAAAATACGGTCAGAAGCTTTACTCTGGTAATCTTCGCGGATTCAAAGGTAGTACAGAAGTAAATGACGCGATTATCAGTACGATGCGTCAGTCGCCGCAGCACTTTTGGTTTTTCAATAATGGTATTACCGTACTTTGTCGTAAAATCTCTAAGCAACCTCTAGGTGGTAGCAATCGGACAAGTGGTGTATTCGATTGCGAGGGTGCGAGTGTCGTGAATGGCGCTCAGACGGTTGGTAGCATAATCGCGGCTTCGAGCAGCGGCGAGAACGGCTTTCATCATGCACGCGTTTTAGTTCGGTTGATCTCGCTTGAAGGCTGTCCCCCGAATTTCGATTCACAACTTACGCGGGCAGCTAACACGCAGAACCGAATCGAAAAGAAAGATTTTGCAGCGCTCGATCCAGAGCAGGAGCGCTTACATACTGAACTGTTCTTGGAGTTTAGTAAGGATTACTCGTATAAGACCGGAGATTATGAACCGCAACCCGACGAAGGGTGTACTCTCGATGAGGCAGCTGTAGCACTAGCTTGCCGACAACCGGACGCAACGTTGGTGGTGTTCGCAAAGGCCGCGCAAGGACGGCTCTATGACGATGTGACGAAACCACCATATACAGCGCTGTTTAACCCGTCGGTATCGGCATATAAGCTATGGCGGTCCGTAGAGGTAATGCGTCTAGTAGATATTACGTTGAAAGCTTGCCAAAAAAGCCTCACTGGGAAGGATCGATACATCGCGGTTCATGGCAACCGCTTCATTCTCTATATCGTGTTTCAATCGCTAGCGGCGCTGGATTCGCCAAAATGCGACTTTGAAAACTTAAAAGCGGGCATTCCAGCACAAACCCAAGCCATTCTCCAAAGAACCATAACGGCATCGAATAAGCTTTTTCCAGAGACCTATGCGGGCAATTTGTTCAAGAATGCGTCGAAGCTCAAAGATCTGGCAGGCGAGGTAACAATAGAGACAAGCGCTACGGTTTAGACTTACGCCAGGAAACTTCGAAGGGAGGTGGTTTGCACCAGAACTGCGGAGCTTGACAACTCCCATTCCCCGCTGTAGCGGCTCAGGCAGGTGTTACGAAGCGCGTCTTCCGGCGATACCCAAGGTTAGCCTCGTGGATGAGGCGGTCATAGCGTTCGTGCCCTAAGTTCGCCGATAGTACGATCAGGAGAAGGATGAGTCATGGTCATGGAGGAGGGCGATTTAACGGCATGATCATAGATACTCATGTACACGTCATCTCGGGCGATCAGCAAAAATATCCGCGGAGAGCTGACCCCCAGGAATGGGTGCGCGAGACCTCGGGTGAGATGTTGCTCGCGCTTAACCGCGAGGCCGGCATCGACCGCACGATACTGGTACAGGGTTACGGAGCCTATGGGTGCGATAACAGCTATGCGGCGGACTGCGCGCGCCAATACCCGGACAGTTTCGCATCCGTCTGCATTCTGGACCAGCGCCAGGCCGACGCATCCGAGCAGTTGACCTATTGGGTGCGCGAGCGCGGCGTGAGCGGCCTGCGGCTCCTTACGATCGTAGAGCCCGAGCCGCTACTGGACGATGCTCGGACGCTCCCCCTATGGACGCGCGCGGCCTCTCTCGCGATCCCGATTTGCATCATGACGCGGTTCCATCAGGTAACGCGACTTCCGACGGTGCTTGAACTGTTCCCGGATGTCCGCGTCGCGCTCGACCATCTCGCACTGCCGCGCCTGAGCGACGGCCCGCCATATGATTCGCTTCAGCCCCTTTTCGAGCTGGCCCGCTTCCCCAACCTGTACTTGAAGTTCTCAACCGAGACGCTGTATGCAGCACGGCGAGGACACAGTACGCCGAAGGAATTCTTCAGCCGCCTGCTCGAACGGTTCGGTGCCCAGCGCATCATGTGGGGATCAAATTTTCCCGCCACGCACGACCGCAGCTTCAAGGAGCAAGTGGAGCTGGCGCGAGAAGAGCTAGCCTTCTTCCCGCAAGAGGACCAACGTTGGCTGTTCGGCGAAACCGCCCTTAGCCTGTGGCCGGCGCATTGCTGAGGATTGCAGGAGACGCATGAAATTCGGGCTTCACTATCAATTGCCGTGCGGTGCCGGTCAATCTCCAGTCCAGCGCTACCGCGACACACTCGATCAGGCCGTCCATGCCGAGGCCCTAGGTTTTGATTCCGTATGGCCGGTCGAGCAGCACTTCAACGCCAACCTCTCGATTATGCCCTCACCCTTGCTGATGCTCGCAGCGCTGGCCGAGCGGACCCGCACCCTCCGTCTCGGCATCGCGATCGTACTGCTGCCACTGTCGCATCCGCTGCGAATTGCTGAAGAGGTCGCGACCCTTGACGTGATCAGCAACGGCCGTGTCGAGTTCGGAATCGGCAGGGGCGCGATTCCCAGCCATTTCAGGGCCTTCGGCGTTCCGCTTTCCGAGAACCGCGAGCGTTTCGTCGAGGGGCTGGAGGTTATCCTGCAGGCGTGGACCAGCGATCGCGTGTCGTACCATGGCCGCTTCTTCGATATCGAGCGGATATCAGTCGTGCCCAAGCCGGTGCAGCAACCCCATCCGCCAATCCGGGTGGCCGTGAACAGCCAGGATACGTTCGAGGTCATCGGCCGAATGGGCCTGCCCATCTTCGTCGCGTCGCAGGTAAATCCGTTTCACCGGATCAAGCGATTTCTGCCGATCTACCGCGAAGCACGGAAAGCGGCGGGTCATCCCGATAATGCAGCCGAGGACGTGACGGTTCTTATGCCGCTTTACGTTGGCGAGAGCGCGGCGCAGGTGCGGCGCGAGGTCGAGCCGAGTATCAAGCACTTCCTGAGTACGGTCACGGCACTGTACGGGTCGGGCACTCCGCGCCCCGGCAGTCCGCGGTCGGACGTCGCGGCGCCCCTCAAGGAAACGCTGGAACGTCTCGCTCGTATGACTTACGAGCAGGTCTGCGAAGTGATGGCGGTATTCGACACACCCGAAGCCGTCGTTGAGCGGCTGCAACGTTTCCAACAGGATTTCAACATGGGCCGCGTGATCTGCTGGTTCAACCCCGGCGGTCAGGTTCCACATCAGCAGGTCATGCGCAGTATGGAGATGTTCGCCGCCAAGGTGATGCCGCATCTCTGACAGTCAAACTGGAGCGTTTCAGCAACGCGGATCACGGTGTCTATCGAGATTGCCCGCGGACTTTTTCCGCGTGCGGCGCGATTTTCCAGCGACTTGAAGATGCCTGAGATCGCCCCTCCGGCCTTTGGTCCGCTTACGCATGAACCGTCGATGCGGTGCTGCGCTAAAGCAGATACGGCGACGAGGGTGCCGCCAACTATCACGGTGAGTTCGTGAACTATCGATCGATTTTGCGTTTGCCGTAATAGGGCAGCATCGTTTCGTCCGACTTTGCCTCGGATTGGCCTGCGCTCTTTGGAGCCTTTCCGCCACTGAAGACGCTGTACATTGCAAGTGTCCCTGGTTCGATAACGTCGGGATCGGTCATGATGTTGACGCAAGCGGGACGACCGCTTTTAAATGCACGCTCGAGTGCCGGAGCGATTCCGCCGGCTTGATCGACAAACTCGCCGTGCGCGCCCAGTCCTTGTGCGGCGCGCTCGTAATGGACGATGCCCAACTCAGTCCCGATCGTGTTCCCCGCACCCCAGGCAAGGACCTGGCCGTGTTTCGACATACCCCACTGCATATCGTTATTGACTACTACAGTGATTGGGAGGTTGTGCCTTACTGCGGTGTCGAACTCCGCGAAGTTGAGCCCGACCGAACCGTCGCCGATAACGCAGACAACCTGCCTTTGCGGATGGGCGACTTTGGCCGAAAGCGCGAACGGTATGCCGATACCAAGGCATCCCAGATAGCCGTGGCTGAGGAAACTGCCGGGCTGACATGCTTTGAACGCGTTGGCGATCCACGCGGCAGTTTCGCCGCCATCGGCCGCGATGATTGCGTCAGGGTCGAGCGCCTGCACGACTTCTCGCGCCATACGCGCGGGATGGATCGGGCTTTCGCTCTTCATCGCCTCATCCCATTTGCCGCGCTGACCCGCGCGCATCGTTGCGAGCTGCTCGATCCACGCTTCGTGGCCGCCGAATTTCATGTTGCGGGATGCTGCGCTTGCCTGGCGGAGAAATTCGCCACAGTCGGCCACTATCCCGAGCTCGATGCTGCGGCCGCGTCCGATCTCCTCGGGCTCGATATCCACCTGGATTACGCGAGCCTCAGTTGGGATCAGGCTGTTCCGTCCACCGGTGGCGAGCCCGATCCGCGTGCCCAGCAGGAAAACGAGATCGGCGCTTTGGTTGCCGCGGCGAGCATGCGCCGCCGGATGAATCGCGCCGAACGCGCCGAAGCACAAGGGATGGTCCTCGGAGATTACGCCGCGCGCCTTCGCATTGGCCAGGACCGGCGTGTGAGTTAGTTCGGCAAACTCGCGCAACTCGGTGATGGCCTGTGCGAACCAGACGCCGCCACCTGCAAGAATCGCCGGCCGCTCAGCTTCGCTTAGCCATTGGAGCGCCTGCGCCAGTGCCTCGCGGCTTGGGCCGGCCGGTGACTTGGGACGATAGTTTTCCGGGAAGGCGACCTTCTCCTCCTCCACGCGTGCGAACAGGACATCAATCGGAAGTTCGAGGAATACGGGTCCGGGCCGCCCCGATACTGCCTGCCGAAATGCCATCGCGACATATTCCGGGATTCGCTCGGTGTGAGTAACGGAGCGCGCCCACTTCGTGATGGGCTTCATCAACGCAACCTGATCGATACCACCCTGCAGCGGCAGGGTTTCGTCGTCGAGCAAGGGACTGCGTCCGCCTATCAGGATCATCGGAATCGCGTCGAGATATGCATTCGCAACGCCGGTAACTGCATCCGTAACCCCGGGCCCGGCGGTCACCATAGCCACCCCCGGACACCCGGTCGTACGCGCCCATCCATCGGCCATGTGCGCCGCGGCTTGCTCGTGGCGCGTATCGATCACACGCAGATCGTGCTCGCGGCAGGCTTTGAAGATCGCGTCCAGGTGACCACCGTGCAGTGCGAAGACCTGTTGCACGCCCTCACGCTCGAGTGCTCGAACCAGCATCTCCCCACCGTTTATGCGTGGCATAAGCTCTCTCCGAGATCAGAATCGCTGAGCGGAATCCTTAGCGATTGGGCGGAACTTTGCAATCGGACTGGCCTTCCAGCCTTCAAACGGGCCAGAACAATTGGGACCAGACCATATATAGCCGGGCTCTTCGCAGTGCCACCCCGTAAGCGCCCGCCCCAGCAAACTATCAAATACAATGGGGATCCTGACTCAAGTTGTTTTGGGCCACGCTAATATTTCCCGGGCTGTCCCGCCGAGAATCCATTCCTTGTCGCTTTCGGACAAGTTATCGGCGCAGCGTATGCAGAAGAGAGATTCCGCGTAGGTATGGTGATCAGTGGTGACCGTGAAATCACTCGCCCACATCAGGCGCTTGACGCCGAAGGCCTCGATAACCCTTCGTAGTTGCGTCAGCAGGTCGCGATAGGGAAAGGGCTCTCGCGACAGCCGCGGCGCATGTCCCCATTTGATCGCGACGTTAGGATATGTCGCGTAGGTCAAAAGCTGGTCGATCGTCGTCAGCAATTGGTCGGGTAGTGCGGCGCGCTCCACGCCCATCCCAACGTGGTCGATGATGAACTGAACGTCGTCGAACTTGCGGACGTAGTTGGTGAGTGACTGATGCTCGCCGCCGGGATAGATCATCACCGGCACGCGATGTTTGCCGGCCGCCGCCAGGATGCGTTCGTGCCCGCCTTCGCGCAAGACTTTGAAATCGTGGCCTGAGGCGATGCGCACACAGATCCGGCCCGGTGCTTTGCGCACTTGTCCGACCAGATCGTCGATGTCAGGATCGTTGGGGTCGAAGCGAACGACGTAGGCGAAGCGCGCCGGGAAGCGGATGACTGCGTCTTCGGCGAAGGGATATTCAAAGCGACTGATGCCGCTCGGCAGCTTCTGCCGCGTCGGCGGCCAATCGTCGAGCACGGCAGCACTCACGCCCATCGCATCCATGATCGCGATTGACTGCTCGAGCCCTCTATGAGTGGCGTGGATCTGTGCGTCGACTATCTCCATTATTTGCTCCGCCTCCTCGCCTTTTCGTACTGCGATCGAGCGCATCGCTGCAAGAGCTGCGGCCAAAAGGAAGAGGACGACCATCGGTGATGGCCGTCCTCTAATTTGCTCGGCCCGTTTGGCACGTTATCGCAACTCGAATCCCTCGTAACCCTTTGCCGCTGTCTCCAATCATCATTTCTTCGAGCCCGGCAGGTAATCGTCCAGCGGGACGCCGAAGCTGTTCAGCGCCCACGAGACCAGGTTGTACTGGCCGACGGTAAACACCGCGTCCATCATCTGCTCGGTGTTGTAGCGGACGGACAGCGTCTGCCAGGTTTCGTCGGAGACGACGGAGTTCCTGAACAGATCGTCGGCAACCTGAATCAGCGCCGCGTCGTGTTTATTCCATCCTGCCCCCGGCCCTTTGCCGATCCGATCGATTTCATCATCGGTGAGGCCAGCAGCCTTTCCGATACGAACGTGCTGTTCGAATTCGTAGGGCGCCTGGTTGAGCCATCCGATGCGCAGGATCAAAATCTCCCGCTCGCGGGGCGCCAAGGTCTGCTGGTCGGAAAGTATGTAGCTCGCGAATTTTCCCCACGCCCTGACTAGCTTGGGATGCTGCATCAGCACGCGGAAGATGTTGACAACCTTGCCGTTAACCTGGGTGCGCTCCCCCATCTTCCGGTCGTCTGCGCCCAGCGTTGAGAAATCGCGAAAAGGTACGCGCTGTTTTCTCTCGATCATTAAGTTAGCCTCCTTCGGACTAGCTTGCGGGCACAGTCGGAGTTTGTGCGGACCTTATGCTCCGCAGCCGGTCATGCAAGCGATACCATAAATCCCGGACGCCCGATCATTTTTACGGTCGTTAAATCCGCTTTTGAACCTCGCCTCAGAGTCCTACCGAAATCAGGTCATTTGCAAACCCTCAGTTAGCGCGCGATCCTGACCCAAAGGTGACGCAGAATGTTAGATTAGGACGCTTCGCAAGCGCAATGCCGCAAGCATGGGAACGGGCTGATGATCACAAAAATTTCGTTCGATGCCGAGCGCTCCCCAGTATTCGGCGGAGCATCGTTCGGGCAAGTCGGATGCTACGAAAAACTGACAGGACGCGCGTTCGGCGAGCTTGATCCTGCAAGCCAGTGCAACTCCGTTATCGCAGATATCGGATTAGCACCGCGCAATATCGACGGCAAGGTCGAATATGCAGTTGACTTCTATATTTTGAAGCCGGTGGATTTGACGCGCGGCAATAAAGTGTTGCTGTTCGATGTGACTAATCGCGGCAACAAAATGACGTACCTTCCCTTGAATTTTCCGTTCAAGGCGCCGCCTGAGTTTATGCCGATAAATGATCCCAGCGGCCCTGGCGACGCTGGCACCGGATACCTGATGCGTCAGGGCTATGCGATCGTCTGGACCGGCTGGGACGCTACCGCACCATCGGGCAACGATCGCCTGACCATCACGGTTCCGGTCGCATCAGTCGATGGGAAACCGATCATCGGCCCCGCGCTGGAAGAGATCATGGTTGATACGCCGCAAAACATATCGTCTGAGGCGGAGATGTTCAGCTGGCCGCTGACCTACCCGGCGGCCAGCCTCGATCAATCCAGGGCAACACTGACCGTGCGCAAGTACCGCGATGAGCCGCCGATCATTGTACCGGCGGATGATTGGGAATACCTCGATGCGGCAACAATCCAGCTGACTCCGGCACGCAAGAAAGCCTTCGAGCGTGGCGTGATCTATCAGTTCGTCTACCCTGCAACGGATCCGAAAGTCATCGGAATCGGGTTCGCGGCGGTGCGCGATTTCGTCGCGTTTCTGCGCCATTCGACGGCTGATGCGAATGGGACGCCCAACCCGCTGGTGAACTCAGTCAACTGGTCTGTCGCGACAGGCCTATCACAGTCCGGGCGGTTCCATCGACCTTTCCTGTATCTCGGGTTCAACCAGGATGAGCAGGGGCGGCAGGTTTTCGACGGCATGATGCCGTATATCAATGGGGCTGGTGGAGGATTTTTCAATCATCGGTTTGCGCAACCCAACCGCACCGCGTTCCAGCGCTGGAGCCACGTTTATCCGGAACAGGTCTTTCCGTTCGCCTACACCAGCCTTACCGACCCGCTCACGGGCAAGACTGATAGCGTGCTCGCACGGTGCGAGGCTTCCGGTTCGTACCCCAAGATCATGGAAGTGAACGATTCCAATAGTTACTGGTTCAAAAGCGCTTCTCTCGCCATTACCACACCCGACGGAACACAAGATCTGGTTGATCCAGTCAACGTGCGCTTCTACCTGCTTTCGAGTATCGCGCATGGCGTGGCTTCGGGACGTGGTATCTGCCGGCAGTTGCAGAATCCGATTAGCCCGGGTCCCGCGCTGCGCGCGCTACTGGCCGCTTTGACCGAATGGGTTGTGTCGGGCAAGGAGCCGCCGCCGAGCAGGGTGCCGCGATTGCACGATGGCACTCTGACGGCGCCATCGTCGCAAGCCGCTGTAGGCTTTCCGGAAATTCCGGGAGTGACTTACACCGGCGTGGCGAGTTTCCGCGAGCTCTATGATTACGGACCTCAGTTCGACCGCGGAATTATCAGTACGCTGCCGCCGGTCTCACGCGGTCGCGCTTACTCGACCTTGGTGCCAAAAGTGGATGCGGACGGCATCGATCTGGCCGGTATTCGACTCCCGGATATCGCAGCACCGGTCGGAACGTATACCGGCTGGAACCTGCTGGCGAGCGCACCCAGAGACGAATGTTCGGCGATGGGCTCTTTCATTCCGTTCGCGCGAAGCAAAGCGGAGCGGATCGCGGCTGGTGATCCGCGCTTGTCGCTTGAAGAACGGTACGTCACGCACGGTCGCTACGCCGAGGAGGTTCGCGCGGCAGCGCAACGCTTGGTCGCGGCTAGGCTCCTACTGCCCGAGGATGCCGCCGCATATGTGGAGGCTGCCGAAATGCGAGACCTGAGCTTACCACAGTGAGTGCGAAGACCTGAGTCTCCCGTGATTAATCACCCGGCCGACGGCGCGTTTCACCCCCGAACAGCGCGACAAACTCGTGGGGCAACTAGCGTGGTATCGTAGGTGGGTGGCTGGACCCAAGAACCTGTCGGCTCGGGAGTTTGCTTCGGAACGTGCTAAAGTCTGCGCGCTTTAAGGGTCGTGGCTGGCCCGCTGTACGACGGAGGACGAGATGACCTCGGGCGATGAGAGTTCGAGCAGATCGGAAGACGGAATCCTCGCTGGGATAAACGTGGTCGAATGCGGCGAAGGCATAGCGGCAGCATTTGCCGCAAAAATGATGGCTGATCTTGGAGCAAATGTGATCAAGATCGAAGCGCCCGGCGGCGATCGCTCGCGGCGGCGGGGACCATTTCCGAACGACGAGGAAAATCCCGAGAAGAGCGGACTGTTCCTCTACCTCAACAACAACAAGCGCGGGGTTACGCTGGCGCTTGATCGGCCCGAAGGCCGCGAGATCCTCGGACGGCTGCTGCGCAACGCCGATATCCTGGTGCATAACGTGCCGCCGTGCGAACGCACTGTCCGTGGCCTCGAGAGTGACCAGCTGGCCAAGCAGTTTCCCGAATTAATCATCGCTGGAATATCGCCCTTCGGCGACAGTGGTCCATATAGTAACTGGAAAGCCTACTCGCTCAACCTTGAAAACGCGGGCGGGATGGCCTTTCTCGCTCCCGGGGCCTCGCAGAGCCCGGAGTTACCACCCCTCAAGGCGTTTGGCGATCAGCCGGAGTACCAAGGCGGCTTGCATGCCTGCTATGCCGCATTGGCGGCCTATTGGGGCCGGCTCGGCGGTGGGGAACCCCTCACGATCGAGATTTCCCAGCAGGAATGTATTGCCGCGATGCTCGAACTGAATTTCATGCATTACACATATGCGGGACGCGAGACCTCGCGACTGGGGCGCCGCATCTTGGGACCGTGGCTCCTGGCTGATTGCAGCGACGGGGTTATCTTCGTGGCCTGTGCCGAAGAAGCGCAGTGGCAGCGCATGGTGGAAGTGATGGGCGATCCGGGGTGGGCGCATGAGGAGCTGTTCAAAGATCGCCTCACGCGCGGGGCGAACAGCGACGCGCTTAATCTCTTTATCAAGGAGTGGGCGTCGAGCTGGAAAACGCAAGAGCTGTTTCATGCGGGCCAGGGCAAACGGGTACCGTTCGCCAGCGTCAATCAGATGAAAGATGTTTACGCGGACGCGCAACTCAACTTCCGCGACTACTTCGTAACGCTTGACTATCCCGGAGTTGGTAAGCTGCGGCTTCCGGGCGCACCAGCCAGATGGGGTGGTGAATGGTCGATTCGTTCGTTGGCGCCGCGGCTCGGACAACACAACGAAGAAATTCTTGTGGACGAACTGGGGATGAGTCCCGCGAAATTCGCGGCTTTGTATGATGCAGGAATCATCTGAAGGGTGATGCAGATGGGAAACACTAGGCTACCCCTCGCGGGAGTGCGAGTGCTTGATTTCACATGGGCTTGGGCGGGACCTTTTGCGACGCTGCAAATGGCGCATATGGGTGCGGAAGTGCTGCGGATCGAAAGTGAGAAACGGCCCTGCGTCACCCGGACGATACCGCCGTTCGCGGACGACGTGCCGGGACCGAATCGTTCCGGATATTTTAACCAATACAACCAGGGCAAACGTAGCGTCACGCTCAATCTTGCTGCACCTGAAGGGCTGCAAGTAATTTACGATCTGGCGCCGCAATGCGACGTCGTGGTCGAAAATTTCGCTGGTGGCGTCTCGCAACGGATGGGCTTAGGTTACGAAAAGCTGCGCCAATATCGGCCTGACCTGATCATGATCTCGATGTCAGGCTACGGTCAGGATGGACCATACAAGAACTATCTCGGTTATGGACCGCCTGCAGCAGCGCTGTCCGGCTTTTTCGCCACGATGGGATACGAAGGCGGTCCGCCGATGGAACTGGGTATCTCTTACATGGATCCCAACGCCGGCGTGTTCGCTGCGATCGCGGTGATGGCTGCGCTGATAAATCGAAAAAAGACCGGCAAGGGTCGCTTCATCGATCAGTCGCAACTCGAAACCGCGACCGCTTTGATAGGCGAGGGCCTGATGCAGTACTCTATGACGGGCGCCGAGCCGACCCGGATGGGTAACCATGATCGCCTGATGGCGCCGCACAATACCTATAAGGCAGTAGGCGACGCGGACAAATGGGTGAGTATAGTAGTCGGCAGCGAAAGCGAATGGCGCTCGCTGTGCTCGACGATGGGACAGCCGGAGCTGGCGCGCGATCCGCGCTTCAATACAGCGGCGGCACGTAAAGCAAATGAGTTGGCACTGGATGAGATAATCAGTGCCTGGACGAGCTCCCGCGATCGCTGGGAGGTCACCAAGGCATTACAGCGCGCCGGCGTGGCCGCATTTCCCTCGATGAGTAACAAGGACCTTGCAAACGACGGCCATCTGCGGAAAAGAGGATGCCTGGTTGAGCTGGAGCATCCGGAGGTTGGCCGGAGAACGCACATCGGCATGCCCTGGACCGTGAGGCAGCATCCGCGGGGGGTGCGTAGCCCGGCGCCGCTGCGCGGTGCGGATACCGAAGCGGTGCTGGGCCGGCTGCTCGGCTACTCGGCAGAAAAAATCACTGAACTGCGCGAAGCGGGAATTCTGAGCTAGCCCATTGATCATTTCCGCAGGCTTGCGACCCTTGCCCGGGTGTTCGGCAGGATGCAGTGGCCGCCATGCGCCGATCGCATCGACGCTTACGGTAAGAACGTTCAGGGCAGATGATTCGGCGGCGAACTCGTTAACCCACGGTCGGCTTCCATTTTCCGTCGACCTCGTAGGCTTCGTCTCCGCCGGGCCATGGCGGTATTGTGATAACCACGACGACCAGCGGCGCATATCCATACGATCTAAACTGGAACTTTGTGCCGGATGGAATCGTTGTGCATACACCCGCTTCGATCGGCACGATCTGTTCTCGATCCCCTTGTTTGCGCCACATCTCGCCCTGTCCCCCGAGGAAGTACCAGATTTCCTCGATGGTACGGTGGGTGACGGCATGTGAGATCTTGCCGGGTGCCAGCTCGAAATGCGCCAAGCTACCACTGTTCAACTGGAGGAGCATGCGAACATCCGTGCCGTCGGGCGCGATCGCACTCGGTTTTACGGGCAATCGTGCTGTCAAAAAATCCTTGCTCGGTGAGCCCGAATTCGGTTCGTCCGACACGTCGCCTACCACGACGCCGCCCTGAACGATCAGCCAACCCTTTATTACGCTACCGGCGGCACGAGAATATTCGAGCGTGTAAAACTCTCGCTCGTCATCGGAATATTTGGACCGCAACGCCGAATCGGCGATGGCATCGAGTGCCGCTGCGGGCTTCCCCATCTTTGCGTTGCCTATCGCGGTCCATCTCGTGACGGCGGCGACCACATCGGGAGGAAGATCATCTTTTTTTACGCGCTGACTTTTTAGATCACTGCTATGCGCCAGAGCGACCAGGATGCGGGTTAGCGCAGATGCGTCTGCCATGTTTCAATCTCTCAACTTGAAGGGGGCTCGGATCGCAGCTAACGGCGAGTTCCAGTTGCGCTGTATTAAACTCGGCTCAAAGTCGCTTTAGGAAGTGGCGATTCACGCGCCGTGTCAGCCGCCAAGCATCAACCACTGTATAGCGTCAAGCGTCTGTATAGCGTCAACCATCATTCATGGCGCCGATTGACGGAGAGCGGTTGGCATCGGACTGGCCCACCATTCAATTCAGCTAGTCGAAGCGCGGCTGCAAGCAGACCCGTCTTGTCGCACAGCCATTGAGCTACGTGTTCATGATAGGCAATATATAGATTAGCATACTGAGTTGATACTTAGCGTTTTCCGAAACTGTTCGTAGCGCGAGGGTTGCCCAAGCACAGTACGTCGCTCATTAAGGGGCTGCCGTAAAGGCATGGTCTTCGCTAAAGAACCCTCTCACCCAAAAGGAACTCACAAGGAACTCAAATGAACGCGCCAGTTCTTATCGACCCTGAGACAGGCTTGAAAGTCTTTAACACGCGAGCGGCCAAGGCGTCCGAAAAGATTGTCGGCAAGGGCTATTCCGTCCTCACCGATCAGAAGCTGAAGGAGCTGCCGGAATTGCCGGCCGGCGCGATCTTCGATGCAGAAGAGCAGGCCAAGTACCGCGCGTTTAAGGAAGCCCGCCGCGGTGCCGCCGACTACATGGCGATGGAAGGCGAGTTTAAGAAATATCTGGACGACGTCTATTCGGAGCCACCGATCCCGCGTGAAGCGCTGACCGACGAGTGCGAGATCCTGGTGGTCGGCGCCGGCTTCGGCGGACTGTTGCTGTGGCACAGGCTGAGCCAAGCCGGCTTCACCGACGTCCGTTTCTGCGAGAAGGGCGGCGACGTCGGCGGCACCTGGTACTGGAATCGCTATCCCGGCATCGCCTGCGACGTCGAATCCTACAGCTACCTGCCGTTGCTCGAGGAGATGGGTTACGTCCCGTCGATGAAGTTCGCCTCGGGCTTCGAGATTCTCGAATACTGCCAGAACCTGGCCCAAAAGTTCGGGTTCTACGACCACTGCCTGTTCCACACGACGGTCGAAGGGACGACCTGGGACGAGGCCTGCGGCCGCTGGATCGTCGAGACCGATCGCGGCGACACGATGCGTGCGCGCTTCGTGATCCTGGCCAACGGCATCCTGACGACGCCGAAGCTGGCGCGCATCGCCGGCATGGAGAAGTTCCAGGGCGAGTCCTTCCATACCTCGCGCTGGAACTACAACATCGACCTGCGCGCCAAGAGGGTCGGCATCATCGGCACCGGCGCGACCGCGGTGCAAGCGGTGCCGGAGCTCGCGAAGATTGTTGGACAGCTCTACGTGTTCCAGCGCACGCCGTCCTCGATCGACGTGCGCGACCAGCGCGCGACGACCGACGAGGAGCGGGCGACTTGGGCCAACGAGCCTGGATGGGCCCGGGCGAGGCGCGCGCGCTTCGCGAAGATCTCGGCCGGCCGCACCGCCATCCAGGCCAACGACGACTATCTGGCGGGTAAGGTCCCGGACAGGAAGCCCAGGAAACACGAGCGTGAGCTGAGCCCGGAGGAGCTGACCCAGAAGCAGCTCGATTCCAATTTCCGCATCATGGAGCAGATTCGGGCGCGCGTGGACGCGATCGTCAAGGACCCGAAGACCGCGGCGGCACTGAAGCCGTATTATCCGTATGGCTGCAAGCGGCCGACCTTCCACGACGAATACCTGCCGGCGTTCAACCTGCCGCATGTCCATCTGGTCGATACCGCGCCGCGCGGCGTCGGCGAGATCAACGAGCGCGGCATCGTCCAGGAGGGGGTCGAATATCCGCTCGACGTGCTGATCTACGCCACCGGCTTCCAGTGGATGGGCACCTCGACCTTCAACATGGTTACCGGGCGCGGCGGCCGCACCTTGAAGGAGAAGTGGGAGAGCGAGGGGACCAAGACGTTCCTCGGCCTGCACAGCCACGGTTTCCCCAACCTGTTCATCGTCACCGGTCCGCAGGGCGGCGGCGGCAGCTTCAACTTCACCGACGCGATCGACGCGCACAGTGACTATGTCGTGTGGATGCTGCGGACCATGCGGGAGCGCGGCGCGAGGATCGTCGATGTCCGCAAGGAGCTGGAAGATGCGTATGCGGAGCATTGCCGCGTCGTCGACATCGCGACGGCGCCGCTGCGCGATTGCATCTCCTACTATAATGGTGAAGGTAACGCGGCGCCGGGGAGCCTCGCCTATTACGGCGGCGGCAGGTGGCACAAGCACCGCATCCCGGCGCAGTCGACGCTAGTGCCCTATTTGTTCGAAGACGGAGATCCGACTGTTTCGCGGGCGACCGAATGAGTACGCAGTGGCGGGGCATGGCGTGGGCGGTGTGCGTCCTTCATCGGGTAGCACCTCTTTTACCCAGCCCCAGCCAAGCCACGCCTGCCGATGACGTGGCGCTCAAAGCTTTGACGCTCAGTGTCGCCAACCCGCAGAGAACGCCGAGGCGAGCATAACCCCGAAGATTTTGGGGAATCATCCCATAGCTTTGTGTTGGCAAACCAAATGGTCGTGGTGGCAGTCTGAATCCGGATTTAAAGGTAATCCGGCTACGGAACAGGCGGGCTTTCCTGGCAGCGACCGGGACGCGCGACAACCAGTCTCCGATAAGGCCGCTCAGTTTGAATCGAAGGATGACCATCCAAGCTCAATGAGGAGGGCGGGCGAGGAGCCGCTGCTCGAGGAGATCCTGCGCCGGCTCGCGTGCGCGGCGCGCGATCTTCTTGCGCATCTTGGTCCGCACGGCAAAGCCGTCCGCGGTATAAAGGCGGTAGACTGCTTGCGCGTTTGCGTCCGGCCTGTCAATTTCCGGCCACGATTACAATGTTCCAGCACGATGCCATGTCCCTAGGCGAAACTATCGCGGCAATTCAACCGCCGGACGAAGCCGCCGAGCGCGCCGCCCGCGCGCGGCTCGATTCACTCACCAAGCCGCCCGGCAGCCTGGGGCGGCTCGAGGAGATCGTCGCGCGTTACGCGGCCTGCCGCGGCGACGGCTCCGCGCGGATGGGTCGTGGCGCGATTCTCGTGTTCGTTGCCGACCATGGTGTCGCCGAGGCCGGCGTCAGCGCTTATCCGCAGGCCGTGACCGTCGAGATGCTGCGCAATATCGGCGCGGGCGGCGCGGCGATCAGCGTGCTCGCACGGCGCTTCGGCTACGACCTGCGGGTGACCGACGTCGGCGTCGCGACCGATACCAGTTTGACGCCGTTTGCAGGAGTAACCTATGCGCGCGTCGGTACCGGCACGAAAAATTTTCTATCGGGTCCGGCGATGACTCAGGCGCAGGCGCGTCGCGCGCTTGAAGTCGGTATCGAGAGCGCCCGCAGCACTGCCGCGGCCCGCGCAACCCTAATCGGAATCGGCGAGATGGGCATTGCCAACAGCACATCCGCGGCGGCGCTCCTCGCCTTGACGACCGGACTCGCGCCGGCGCAACTGGTCGGCCGCGGCACTGGCGTCGATGACACCGGTCTGCAGCGCAAGGTCGCCGCGGTCGAAGCTGCGATCGCACGTCATCGCGCAGCGGCCGGCAACGGCATCGATCTCCTAGCCGCGGTTGGCGGCTTCGAGCTCGCGGCGATGGCGGGTGCATGCCTCGGCGCCGCCGCGGCGCGCGCGCCTATAGTGGTCGACGGTTTTATCGCGACCGCGGCCGCCGCCGTCGCGATAAAAATCGCGCCGCAGGCGCGCGACTACATGTTCTTCAGCCATCGCTCGGCCGAAGGCGGTCACGCGCTCGCGCTCCGATCGCTGGCCGCCGCGCCGATGCTCGATCTCGGGATGAGACTTGGCGAGGGCACCGGTGCGGCGTTGGCCATGAACCTCGTCGAGAGCGCGCTGGCGCTCTTTCATCAAATGGCGACTTTCGCGAGCGCCGGCGTCTCCGGCAAACTCGAATGAGCGAGGCCGACGGGTCGTCCGCGTTATCAACGCCGGCGACGCGCGGCGGGATTCTGACGCAACTCGGACTCGCCGCCAGTTTTCTCACGATCATTCCGACCCTGAATAATCGGCCGCGCCCGCCCGAAGCGGTGGCGGCGTCTTTCCGCTGGTTTCCACTGATTGGCTTCGCAATCGGCGCGCTTCTCTGTCTTGAGGACTCGGCCGCAAGCCGCTTCATGGGACCGTCAGCCCGCGCGATCCTGGCCGTCATGACGCTGGCGGTCGTGACAGGTGCGGTGCATTTGGACGGCTTGGCCGATACGGCAGATGCGCTGGGCGCCGGACGCGATCGCGCGCGGGCGCTCGAGATCATGCGCGACAGCCGCATCGGCACGTTCGGCGCAGTCGCGCTCTTTTTTCTCTTACTGCTTAAAGTCTCTGCACTGGCCAACGCCGTCCCAGAGCGCCGATCCCTCGCGCTTTACCTGGCGCCGGGTCTTGCCCGCTGGGCGATGGTGATGGTCGCCGAGCGGATGGCATATCTCCGCTGCGAGGGCGCCGGTGCGGAGCTGCTGCGGCAGAATGATCAGGGGACTTTGTTGATTGCCTCGGCGATCGCCGCCGCCGGCACGCTCGCCGCGTCGAAGACGCTTGCGATCCGCGGTGCGCTGACCGCAGTCGCCTTCGCGTTACTCCTGCGCGCCGCTTATCGGCGATGGCTGGGTGGAGTGACCGGCGATCTGATCGGAGCGGCGGGCGAGATTGTCGAAACTGCCGTGATAATCGCGCTATGCACCTGAGGCCCGCAGCTCAGGGTCGCGAGGGCGGCGCAGTCACGCTCGGCGCAGCCGCTCCAATCCGTGGATTTGCCTGAATCGAGGCGATGCGAGTAGTCACTTCCCCCCACGTCCGCTGCGAAAAAAAGTAGCGCACCGCGCGCGTGGTATCCAAACCAGCCGGACTCGGAATCCACGTCTCCTCATAGTCGAATTGCCTACCGCCGCCCGCATTGGCGCGCCCGCCGGGATCGGTCGCCACCACGATCGCAGCGGCAGTGAGTTCGACCGGGCGCGCCTCGCGCAGATACCAGCGGAGCGCGGGCGGCCACTCCCCAGCGTGATAGACCGTGGGGCTGGCTGGCGCTATCTGCTTGAGTACCGCAGCGCACTGCGTCGCGGTTTGCGGCGTCGTCGCGCCTTCGCCCCAATAGAGATTGGCGTGGCGCGCCCATGGCGCGTCATTCGGATCCGGCGCGCAATATACGAAGTTCGTCAGTAGCTGTAGGTAAATTGTGAGCAGCCCGAGCGCGCCGATCACCCAGCGCGCCGGCGGCCATAGCCGCGTCCGATTCAAATACTCGATCGCAACGCCGGCCAGCAGCGCGGCGGGAACCACGACCATCAATATCTGCTCAGGCGTATGCGCGGGCGTCATCAAGTAGAAGCTCGCACTCAGGATGACCCATAGCGTCATGAAGAAGGCGAAGCCGGAACGCGCGCGCGCCGTCAACACTGTGACGAAACCAGCGCCGGCGCCGAGCAGAATCATAAACTCGTAAAAACTCAGAGGCAGAATGATCGTGTTCAGCGCCGTACGAAAGTTGCTGGCGCGCAGCGGCATGAATGCGGCCATTACCCGGTCGATTCCAGCGATTGAGGACCCGGCGACGAGACTAGAGAAGATGCAAACTGCGATCGCAGTCAGGATCGCGGTTGCTGACATACTGCCGTAGCGCGTGAACCAGACGCGGACTTGCAGCCACCGATTTTTCGTCATCAAGATCGCAAAGAGCCCGATAATCACCATCGCCGTAACGAAGATCGTCGCAATGATGAGCCCGATCGGGCTGGCGCTGACCATCAGCCCGCCGGCGACTCCCAGGGCCCCCGCGCATCGCGCAGACGGCCGCGCTTTCATCGTCATGAACAGCGCAACGGCCGACACGGCTAGCGTGACGGCCGCGAGCCCGCTCGTCGCGCTGCGCGAGAACCAGGTGATCGAGGGCGAGAGTGCGAGCATCGCGGCCGCGCCGATCGCACCAGCGCGCCCGAGGTAAGGGCGGAGGATGAACGCGAGCGCGACCAGCACAATGCCGCACACAACAAAGATCGCGCGCGCTGCGATATCGCTCGCGCCGCACAGCGCAAAGATTCCAGCCGTAAGCAGATCGAGCCAGCCCGACCACGACGAATGAAAGCCGGCGGCGCTGGCCTCGCTCGTGCGGTTTATCAGATCGAAGGCGACCAGCGCGTGGCGCGCCTCGGCCGGCGTCAGCGGGCGATCACCGAGCGCGCTCAACCGCGTGAGCAGCGTCCAACCACCGATCGCGATCCACGCGAGATGCTCGACGGTAACGACCTGCAAGGGACGCTCGAGCCGCTCATAGCCGGACTCGGCGGGCGGCCGCGCCGGGCGCGGAACTTCAGGCAGCGTCAGCTCGGTGTCGGTGTCGCCGCCGAGTTGCCATTCCTCGCGCGTCGGAACTTGAAAGGATTTCTCCATCTCGACCGGCAGAGTGAGTTTACTCGGTAATTGACTGCATCACGCGGCCGTCAGCCGCGTCGCAGATATCGATCCGCACCGGCACGGTGACGTGGTAAGTGGCCTTGGCGCGGTCTACGCCGGCCTTGAGATCAGCGATAAATTTCTCCGCGGCGAATGGCGGCATCTGCTCCATCGGAAAATTGTTCATCAGCACGCGAGCCTCGCTCGTCGAGTTCCAATTCACCGACTGGACTTTGTCGCCCGCGACCGGCAAGTCACGCATGGTCTGTTCGATCGCTTCGCGAAAATTGGTGGGACTCGGCTGCGTATCAGGCGCCGCCGACACTGACGCCGCCGCATTATCTGCCAGTTCGGGTCCGCCCGCTGCCGAGGCTGAGCCGAGCGACGCGATCATCTGGTTCACCCGATTGCGCGCCTGGTCGTCGGGCGCGAGCTTGAGGGCCTTTTCCAGCGCCGCGCGCGCCGCCGGATTGTTGCTGTTGCCGTAAGCCACTCCAAGATTGAAGTTGGCCTCGAAGAAATTCGGATGAGCTTCCAGCACGCGCTTGTACTGCGCGATCGCGGCGTCGGCGGCGCCGCTGGAAAGCAGCATCGTGGCCATGTCCGTACGTACCTCCGGATCATCGGGCTTGCGCGTCAGGTAATGCTCATACGCGGCGATCGCAGCGTCAGGCTTGCCCTGATCAAAATCGACATTGCCGATCCCGCGCAAGGCGTCCGAATTTTCAGGATCGATCTTGAGCACATGGGCGTAGGCATCCGCCGCTTTCGCATAATAAGCCGGGTCGAAGGCCGCGGCGCGCAGAGTCACGTCGCCCAACTGATCCCAAGCAGCGAGATCCCGCGGCTGTCGGCGGGCCTTGCTCTCCACTTCGGCGATAAAGGACAGGGCGTCCCGGGGCAGCGCGACTTTCGGATGGTTAGCCGGTAACTGATCGCCCTCGGCAGCGGCGACCGAGACCTGCGGCGGCGCGGCTGCGAGCAGGGCATCGCGCGCCGGCAGCTGCCGCAAAATCAACCAGCTCACGAGGCTGCCAAATACGATCAAGGCGCTGAAGATCGCGACAAAGGGCGCCAGCGTAGGAGACGCGCCCGCGTCACTTCCGACAGCCGCGCCGCCCGCTTTATCGCCACGAGCTCGCGGAGTCGTTTCCGCGCGCAGCGGCGTTCCACACTCGGCACAGAACCGCGCGTTCGGTATCAGGGTGCAACCGCATTGAGGACAAAAGCGCATAACCGGATCATTGCCGAAAGCCCGCGCACCAATGGCTCGGCGGATTCGCGGCGTTCACGATATGCAAAATCCCGCGGGTCCGCCAGCCACTCTCCGGCCCGCGCCGGCATTGACGCGGTTCCCTCTCAGCCACTCGATGCGCTAGGATCGCACGTCCGCCGAAACGCATTTCGCGCAAGCGGTGCGCGCTCGGCAATCAACAAACACTATGGAGCGATTCGCCAATGCAAATGTATGACTCTTTCGGACCCAATCCCCGCGCCAACCGTATGGTGCTGATCGAAAAGGGGCTCACCTTCCCGATGAAGGACGTGGACCTAATGAAGGCGCAAAACCGTCAACCGCCATATACCGATCGTAACCCCGGCGGCCAGTTACCCGCCCTCGAACTTGATAACGGCAAGTGCATCGGCGAGACCGTCGCCATCTGGGAATATCTCGAGGAAAAGCACCCGACGCCTCCGCTGATCGGCGCCACCGCTGAGGATCGCGCCGAGACCCGCCAATGGCAGCGGCGGGTTGAACAGAATATCACCGAAAACCTCTACAATGGCTTTCGCTTCGCCGAAGGCCTCGAACTCTTCAAGAATCGCGTCCCCTGCGAGCCCGACGCCGCCCCGGGCCTCAAGCGCATCACCCAGGCCCGCCTTAAATGGCTCGACGGACTTATCGCCGGCCGCGACTTCATCGTGCCGAACCGTTTCACTATCGCCGACGTCATTCTGTACTGCGCCCTCGACTTCGCCGCCGGGGTCGGTCAACCGCTGGATCCGTCCCTGCCCAACGTCAACGCCTGGTTCAAGCGCGTCGACGCGCGTCCCAGCGCCAAGGCGAGCCTGCATCCGGCCTCTGCGCAGCTCAAGATGAAGGGCTAGACCGGAGCGCGAACTTCGATGGCGGCAGAGACCGAGATCGAGCGGCTGCTGCGGGACTTTGTTCGCGCCAAAAGCGCCGACCCCGCCGCCGAGGTGAACGCGATCAGTCCGCTGCCGGGTCACGCCGGGCAGAGCTACAGCTTTGAGCTGGAGTACGCCGCGGACGCCGGCCGGGTGCGCGAAAAACTCGTGCTGCGACTGGCGCCAGCTGGCGTGCGCGCCGTCGGCACCGCCGACATCGCGCGGCAGGCGCGCATCATGGCGTCGCTCGCCGAGACCAGCGTTCCTGTGCCGCCGATCAAGTGGTTCGGCGACGAGCCGGATTGGTTCGACCGGCCCTATTTCGTCGCGGCCTTCGTCACCGGCGACAAACTCGCGCTCGGCGAGCACGAGTTTCCGCCCGCGCAGCAGCGCGACCTCGCCCGTCTCACGATCCAGATGATGGCCGCGCTGCATGACGTGCCTTGGGAGCCGCGGCGCACGGCATGGGGGGAGCCCTGCACCTTGGCCGACGAGATGACCCGGCTCGACGCCTTGCTCGATCGTCCGACGCTCGAACCGTCGATCATCGCCGCGGCGCCGCGGCTGCGCGCGCGGCTGAAGTCAACGCTGCCGGACAATCCGCTCGTCGGCTGCGTCCATGGCGATCTGAACTGGTCGAATTGCCTGTACGAGAATGGCCGGCTGCGCGCCGTGATCGATTGGGAACTGGCGCAGATTGGCGCCGTGCTCATAGACCTCGGCTGGCTCTGCCTGTTTTCCGATCGCGAAACCTGGGTCAAACAGGATCTCGTACCCCGGCACATCCTGCCGCCGGACGAACTCGCGGAAGTCTATCGCGCCGCAGTCGCGATGCCGATAACCGCCGCCGAAGTGCGATGGTTTCGCGCCTTCGCCTGCTACCGTTTCGGCGTGATTACCGCCTTCAACGTGATGCTGCATCGGCGCGGCAAACGTCACGATCCGACCTGGGAGGATATCGCCCTCACCGGCCCGCGTTTTTTTGAACGCGGCCTCGAGTTGCTCGGTTAACGACGACTAATGTCGCGTTTCGCAAATGTCTGTATCAACCGAGCAAATCGTGGCGTCATTCTGAGCCGACTCCGCGAGGCGAAGAATCCCGAATCTTTTCTCGCATTCTCGCCGTATGCTGGGATTCCTCTTGTTGCTGGGCGTTCCTCAGCGCTTGAGCCGGGCCAGCGCCTCTCGATATGGCGGACGCGCGATACCACGTTCGGTGATGATCGCGGTTACTAATTCCGCCGGCGTAACGTCAAACGCCGGGTTGAAGACCCCGACGCCTTTAGGCGTGATCGCCTTGCCGCGAAACTCAGTCAACTCCTCGGGCGCCCGCTCTTCGATCGGAATCGCGGCGCCATCGGGGCAATCGAGATCGATCGACGACAGCGGCGCAGCTACATAGAACGGCACGCGATGGCGATTGGCCAGCACCGCCAGCGGATAGGTGCCAATCTTGTTCGCCACGTCGCCATTGGCGGCGGTGCGATCGGTGCCGACGATCACGCAGGCGATCTTGCCATCGCGCAGGACCGACCCGGCCATGTTATCGGCGATCACGGTGACCGGTATGTGATCCTTGCGCAACTCCCAGGCCGTCAAGCGCGAACCCTGCAAAAAGGGCCGGGTCTCGTCGGCGAACACGCTGACATGCTTGCCCTGTGCGCGCGCCGCCCGCACGATACCCAACGCGGTGCCATAGCCGGCAGTAGCCAGAGCGCCCGCGTTGCAGTGTGTCAGCACCGTCGCCGGCGAATCGATCAGCGCTGCCCCATGCATTCCCAGTTCGCGATTCAGTGCGATATCTTCACGGCAGGTAGCAAGCGCTTCCGCGCGCATCCGCCGAAATAATTGGTCGGCGTTCAGCGCGAGGTTGCTTTCCAGAACTTGCCCCATCCGCGCGATCGCCCACGCCAGGTTAACCGCAGTCGGCCGCGTCAGTCTCAGCGTCTTTGCGACTACAGCGAAACGCTTGCGCGCCGCCTCACCCGCGGTCCCGCGGATACCCAGTGCAATGCCCATCGCAGTAGCCACACCGATCGCCGGCGCGCCGCGAATGACCATCGTGCGAATCGCCTCAGCGACGCCGCGATAGTCCCGATAGGTTCGAATCACCTCGCGCACCGGCAGCAGACGCTGATCGATCATGCGGACGCTGTCCGCCCGCCATTCAATAGTCTTTACCGGCATCCCATGGCTCTACAACAAGTGCGGTTTATACGCGCGGCCGCATACGCTCTCCGGCCTCAGGCGCCGCGGCGAACGAAGATAATACGCGGAACGGTTTGCCACTCCGGAACTTGATACATCATCGGGTGAGCGGCCGGAGCTGCTCGCGTTGTGAACGGAAGAGCGAATTTCAATCGCTCAGATGCGTTCGTATAATCCGCGAGCCTTGCGTTTTACCGCACCGGCTTCGATCCAGCGGGTGATCGCGGCGAAAATCTCTGACGGCCGCTTATGCGCAACCGAGCGCATCACGCGAACGTCGGAGGCTTTGAACTGTTTGGGCAATTCCTGCAGGATGCCGCCCCAGTTTACCCGACGCGAACGCCGCTTGCCGGGCGCTGGCTTTGCCGCCGCGACTGGAGATGCGCCCGCGCCGCCACCCAGCCGATCAAGCGCTGCTGCGTCCGCGCGCAGGGTTGCTATCTCCGCCTCTTTGCTGCGGATCTCCGTGCGCAGACTGAGCAACAAGGCGCGCGCCTGTTCCTGAACTTGTTGCAGTGCACCACCGGCCTGAGTGCGTTTTCTACGCGGCATTCACTATTCTCCCGCGGACCAACTTTTGAATTATATTTTGAAACTACACAACAAAGGACTGATGCACAAGATAGACACTGAGCGACAGTGCTACGAACCTATGAGCCTAAAACTCCGATCGTCAGAACTTGCCGAGGGTTTGGTTCCATTCGCCAGGGAGCATTCACCTGGTGCGGAATTTACTTTGCTTGTGGCTATATACGGGCAGGAATTCTCCAGGATTTTCGCTATAGACGACAACAAACTCTCGCTGAGGTCCCGGGCCGCAGGCGATCGGCAGGCGCCGCAGTGATACTTTTGGACTGCTACTTGAGGCCAAGGAGTTCGACGCTATGTTAGTGTGGTCACCTGGTGCTATAAGGAAATCCGGTTCCGGATGAATGAAGCCGGCGCACCGTTCTGGAGGAGAGCCTGATGGGCCGCAGACTGTACGTAGGGAATTTAGCCTGGACCGTCACTGATCAGGATTTGCACGATACCTTTTCGGAGGTCGGTGGCGTGGAGAATTCTCAGGTAATTATCGACCGCACCACGAATCGCTCACGCGGTTTTGGCTTCGTCGAGATGACCACCGATGCCGCTGCCGAAGAGGCCATCAAGAAACTCAATGGCCGCGACGTCAAGGGGCGCGCCATCCGCGTCAACGAGGCGCAGGCGCGCAGCGGCAGTGGGGGCGGTGGGAGCGGACGCTCCTTTGGCGGCGACCGCGACCGCTAGGCTCAAATTCTCCCAAAGCAAAAAGGACCGAGCGAATTCCTTCGCTCGGCCCCCGCGCCAACCGGGAAAAGGGGGGGCAAACCCCGGCTAGCAACTCTTATTGTACGCGGTCTTTAACAACTTGCAATCACTAATTATGGCCAATCTGACGAAGCCTTGTTCTACGCCCCGGCTGGACTACGGGTCAACTTGCCGCTTTTGCCGCTGATTTTCAGGGCTTCTCAACTCGCGGCCGCGCTTTCGCCCTCTCCCGCCCGCTTCTCCAAGATCGCCTTCAGGACCTTGGCCGGCGTCATCGGCAACTCGGTCATGCGCACGCCGACGGCCTGATAGATCGCCTCGGCGACCGCCGCCATCGGCGGTACGATCCCGACCTCGCCAACGCCGCGGACACCCAGCGGATGACCCGGGTTGGGCACTTCCACGATCAGCGTCTCGAGCATCGGCAGATCGAGACAGGTGGGCATGCGATAGTCCAACAGTCCGGAGTTTCGGAGCACGCCGCGATCGTCGTAGTAGTACTCCTCGTTGAGCGCCCAGCCGACACCCTGAGCGAGTGCGCCTTGCATCTGTCCTTCGACGTAGCTCGGATGGATCGCGCGGCCGACGTCCTGCGCGATCGTCGCGCGCAGAATCCGCACCTTGCCGGTATCGGGATCAACTTCGACGTCCACACAAACCACCGCAAACGCATTACCGACGGCGCCCACGGCGCCGGCGTTGAGGCTGGCGCGGCCCGTTACCGGACCGCCGGTAGCGATCAGCTTTGCCGCGACCTGACTCAACGCCAGCGGCGGTACGCCGTTGCCGCGTGCGCGAAAAACTCCAGCGTCGAACTCGACCTCTTCGGGAGTTTTGTCCCACAGGCGGGCGGCGCGCAGTTTGAGTTCGCGCAAGGCGTCGTGTGCGGCGTTGAACACGGCCAGACCGGTGGCCAAGGTGATGCGACTGCCTCCGGTCACGTCGTTGTGGCCGATCGCATCGGTATCCGCGACCATCGGCCGCACGTCGCGGACGGGCACGCCCAGTACTTCAGCAGCGATCATTGCCATCGCGGCGCGCGATCCGCCGATATCGACCGATCCGGTCACGACGCTGACCGTGCCGTCGGTATGAATATTAACGTCTGCGGATGACTGGAGGCCGCCGTTGAACCAGAAACCCGCGGCGACGCCGCGCCCGCGACACTTGCCGGAAAGTTTCGACGAATAGTGCTCGCCGTCGCGCATGGCGGCGAGCGTCTCAACGAAGCCAATCTTCTTGAACGGCGGCCCGGCGGGCATCGGCAGCCCCTCGCGCGCGGCGTTGCGCAGACGGAATTCAATCGGATCGATCCCGGCATACTCCGCCAGTTCGCTGAGCGCGGCTTCGCAGGCGAACGCCGAGGCGGGCGAGCCCGGCGCACGATAGGCTGCGACCTTGGGCCGGTTGACGACGACGTCAAAGGCGTCGATTTGCAGATTTTCTATATTGTAGGGTGCCAGCGTGGTCATCGCTGCGGGCGCAAACGGCGAGCCCGGAAACGCGCCTGCCTCATATGCCATCCAAACTTCGGCGGCGGTAATCCGGCCGTCGCGATTCACTCCGATTTTGACGCGGAATCGCGTCCCCGAGGTCGGGCCGGTCGCGCGCAGAACCTCGGCGCGAGTCATGACCATCTTGACCGGCCGTCCGGCTTTTTTTGCGAGCAACACCGCCAACGGTTCCAGATATACCGTGGTCTTGCCGCCAAACCCGCCGCCGATCTCGGCGGGCACCACGCGAATCCGCCCTTCCGGCATCGTGAGCACCGCGGCCGTGAGTGTGCGCACGTTGAACGAGCCCTGGGTCGAGCAGTAAATCGTGACGTGATCGTCGGCGTCCCAGGCCGCCAGCGCATTCTGCGGCTCGATGTAACCCTGATGGACGGCCTCGGTATGATACTCGCGCTCGACGACGAAATCCGCGGCTTTGAAACCCGCCGCCAGGTCGCCCCGCTGGAACTGAATATGCCCGGCGACATTGCCGGGCTCGTCCGGGCCTTCGAGCTTGCCCGGATCGACTCGCGACGCCATCCGCATCTGGCGCAACTCCGGCAACAGCACCGCCGCGTCAGGCCGCATCGCGGCTTCAGCCGTCATCACCGGCGTCAGAACTTCATACTCGACCTCGATTAGCGCGAGCGCTTCTTCGGCGACGTGACGGTTGATCGCAGCGACGGCGGCAACGGCGTGGCCGTCGTACAGGACTTTGTCGCGGGCCATTATGTTGAGCGACAGATAGTGCGTGTTGACGACCAGCTCGCCGACCTGCGCCATCGCGCCCTTGACCTCAGGCAAGTTCGCTCCCGTGAGCACTGCGAAGACGCCGGGATACTGCGCGGCTTTCTCGGTATTGATCGATTTGATTCGCGCGTGAGCGTGCGGACTGCGGAGCACCTTGCCGTGTAACATGCCCGCCAGCGCGTAGTCGGCGCCATACTTCGCCCGGCCTCTGACCTTGTCTTCGCCGTCATGCCGGATCGGCCGAGTTCCGATTACACGAAACCCCGAGGGGCCTTCGTTGACCTCTGCTGCACGAGCGGAGACCGTCGCGGCGGGAGCGAGCAAGCCGCTCTGCGAGCTGCCTTCAGACACACTAGGCGGAGCTTCAGCGGAGCCGAGCAGGCGAGTCTGCGAGCTGGGTTCGGACATGATGACACCTCCGGAGGTAAAACGGGCCAGGAGCAAACCGGCCGTCGGATCTGACAGCTCCAGTTTATTTCAAAAGATCTGAGGGGCGGTAGCGTCAGCCGCCGCCAATCGCCGGGATGAAAAAAATTTCGCTCGAATCCTTGACGCGGTCGAGCAGGCCGCCGGTACCCATCTCGCCGTCAATCGACACCGCGATCGAAGGTTTCATCTCGCCGTTCTGGACCAACTGCTCACGGAAGCCGGGGAACTGCCGTTCAAGGTCTTCGATCACTTGGCCCAGATTGCGACCCGTGACCGGCACGCGCTCGACGCCATCCGTGAGTTTGCGCAACAGGGCTGGAACTACGACGATGGCCATCGCTAAAAAAGGGTCGAGCCGTCGCAGGCTCGAACCCTTTCCTCTCACCTTCGATTCATTGCTTCGCGTTAGCGGCCAGCTGCCGCCGCCTGGCTGTCGGCGCCGTTGCGTTTCTTGAGCAGCGCTTTCAGCAGCCGAGGTGGTGACATCGGCGCCACTTCCATTCTGATTCCGGTCGCGCGTGCGATCGCATTAGCGACGGCCGCGACCGGCGGCACGATCGGAACCTCGCCCACCCCGCGCGAGCCGATCGGATGGCCGGGCGCCGGAACCTCGACCAGCACGGTTTCGATCTCGGGCAGGTCAAGACAGGTCGGCATGCGGTAGTCGAGGAGCCCGAAATTGCGCAAGATGCCCTTGTCGTCGTAGACGTATTCCTCGTTGAGCGCCCAGCCGATACCTTGCGCCGTGCCGCCCTGAATCTGCCCCTCGACGTAGCTCGGATGGAGCGCCTTGCCGACATCCTGCACGCAGGTCGCGCGCAGAATCTTGACCTTGCCGGTGTCGGGATCGACTTCGACATCGACGCAGGTGGTGGCGAACGACGGTCCGACGCCGCGCACATTGACGTTGGCGCGTCCGGTGATCGGTCCGCCGGTACGCGCGAACTGCTTGGCGATCTCCTTGAGCGTCAGCTTTTTCGACGGGTCGGCGGCGGTGCTCAGCACGCCGTCCGTGTAGGCAATCTCTTCGGGCTTCTTCTCCCACAGTTTGGCCGCGCGCTCCTTGAGCTGGCGCACGGCGTCTTCGGCCGCCTGAAAGACCGCGACCCCGGTCGTCACCGCGGTTCGGCTGCCGCCGGTGACGTCGGTGTAACCGATCGTATCGGTGTCGGCGACCTGGGGCCGCACGTCCAGCGCCCCGATCCCGAGAACTTCCGCCGCGACCATCGCCTGCGCCGCGCGCGTGCCGCCGATATCGATCGAGCCAATCACCAGGCTCGCCGTGCCGTCACCGTGGAGATTGACCACGGCGGATGATTGCAGACCGATATTGAACCAGAAGCCCGAGGCAACTCCGCGCCCGCGGTAGGGCCCTTCCAGCTTCGATTTGTAATGCGGAGTGTTCTTCAGCGCTTCGAGGGTCTCAACGAAGCCGATCTTTTTGTACGGCGGCCCGGCGGTCTGCGCCGCGCCTTCGGCCACGGCATTTTGCAGACGGAAGTCCGCCGGATCGATTCCGCACATCTCGGCCAGCTCGTCGATTATCGTCTCGGAGGCCATCGCGGCGTTGGTCGCGCCGGGCGCGCGGTAGGCCGCGGTCTTGGGCCGATTCACGACGACGTCGTAGGCGTCGATAATCATGTTCGGGATGACGTATGGCGCGATGATCGTCATCGCGCCGGCGCCGACCGGTGAGCCCGGATAGGCTCCGGCTTCGTAGGCCATCCAGACTTGCGCGGCGACCAGCTTGCCGTCCTTCGTGCACCCCATCTTGCAGCGGATCGTCGAGCCCGAGGTCGGGCCGGTTGCGCGCAGCACGTCAGCGCGCGACATGACCATCTTGACCGGCTTGCCGGTCATCTTCGAGAAGACCAGCGCGATCGGCTCCAGATAGATCGTGAGCTTGCCGCCGAAGCCGCCGCCAATTTCGGCGGGCACCACCTTGATGTCCTGCTCGGGAATTCCCGCGACCGCGGCCGAGAGTCCGCGCACCGCAAAGGTGCCCTGCGTCGAACACCAGATCGTCCCCTTGCCGTCAGAGTTGTACATCGCGACGGCATTGTGCGGCTCGATATAGCCCTGATGGACCATCGCGGTTTTGAATTCGCGCTCAACCACGTAGTCCGCGGACTTGAAGCCTTCCGCGACGTCGCCGCGCTTGAACTGCAGATGGCTGGCGACATTGGTCTGCTTGTCGCCCTCCTCTTTATTGCGCAGATTGGGCAGCAGGATCGTGGCCCCGGGCTTCATCGCCTCCTCGACCGTCATGACCGGCGGCAGGATTTCGTAGTCGACCTCGATCAGCGCCACCGCCTCCTCGGCGATATGCGGGCTGGTCGCGCAAACTGCGGCCAGCGCGTGGCCGTTGTACAGCACCTTGTCACGCGCCATCAGGTTCTGCGTCAGATGGGCCACATTGATCGGAGCTTCGCCGGCGGATTCCACCCGATCCGGCAGGTCCGGCAGGTCCGCCGCCGTCATCACCGCCATCACGCCGGGCAACGCCTTGGCCTTGTCGGTATTGATCGATTTGATCCGCGCATGAGCGTACGGGCTGCGCAGCATCTTGCCGAACAGCATGTCCGGGAAGGCGTAGTCGGCGCCGTATTTAGCGCGGCCGGTCACCTTATCGACGCCGTCGTGCCGGATGGGTCGCGTGCCGATTACCTTGAAGTTCTTGCCGTTTGAAGCTGCCATCTCGTGACCTCTATACGAAAATTAGTGAGCGGTCGGCCGGCGCATTCCGTCTTCCGCGATCAGGCCGCGCGAGCGCCACTGTTGAGCGTTTTGGCCGCGTCGACTACGGCGCGGACGATTTTATCGTAACCGGTGCAGCGGCAGAGATTCCCGGCCAGTGCGTAACGAATCTCGGCCTCCGTCGGATTCGGATTACGATCGAGCAAGGCCTTGCTCGACATCAAAAACCCGGGCGTGCAGATGCCGCACTGGAGACTCGCGTGCTCGAGGAATTTCTGCTGCAAGACGTGCAGGCCCTCGCGGCTGGCGAGGCCCTCGATCGTCTCGATCTTTTTGCCCTGCGCTTCCACCGCGAAGACCAGGCAGGAGCAGGCCGCGCGCCCGTCGATCACGACCGTGCAAGCCCCGCAGTCACCCGTCAGGCAGCCCTCTTTACTGCCGGTCAGCCCGAGCGTGTCGCGCAGGGCTTCGAGCAGGCTCTCGCGCGGCTCGCAGAGGAATTCCGTAACTTCGCCGTTAAGCGTGGTTTCGATTACTGTTTTCTTCGCCATTTTTGCTGCGCCGATTTCGTTCCTGGTTGAGAAGTTAGATATGGATATTAACGGCTCGAAGCGCTGCGCGCACGCTCAATCGCGATCGCCAGCGTGCGGCGGGTCAGCACCCCGACCACATGACGGCGGAACTCCGCGGTCCCGCGCATGTCGTCGATCGGAGAACTGACCGCGATCGCCAACTGCGCCGCTTTATCGATCGCGGCGGCGTCGAGCTTCTTGCCGACCAGCGTCGCCGAAGCCTCTTTTGCGAAAATCGGCGTGGGGCCGACCGCGCCCAAACCGATCCGCGCGTCGATACAGCGATCGTCGGCGGGATCGATCGTGACCGCCACACCGACGCCGACCACCGCGATATCCATCTCGTTGCGCGGGATGAAGCGCAGGTAGGCGTCACTCGAATGGCCCGACGGGGCCGCGATTTGCAGGTCCACCAGCAGCTCGTCAGGATTCAGCACCGTGCGTCCGGGCGAGACGCAGAAATCCTCCGCCGCGACCATCCGCTCACCCTTGGGCCCAACTACCCGCCCCTTGGCCGCGAGCGCAATCAGGGCTGGCGTTGTGTCGGCGGCGGGCGAGCCGTTGCAGAGATTTCCGCCGACCGAGGCGCGGCTTTGAATCTGCAGCGAGCCGATCAGATGAGCGGCTTCGGTCAGCCCCGGATAGTAACGGCGCATGTCGGCGCTTTCATGCAGCTCAATCGCCGGCACCGCGGCGCCGAGCCGCAGACCATGCTGCAGGCTGAAGGAGAGCTTTCGCATGTCGGCGATATTCTTCAGATCGACGACGTGCTCGGGACGCCGGACGCCGGCGCGCAGTTGAATAATCAAGTCGGTGCCGCCGCAGATCGCGCGGGCTTTTTCGCCGTGCGCCGCGAGCAGCTTGAGCGCCTGATCGACCGTGGTTGGAGCTTCGTAATTAATCGCGTGCAAGTCGCAAACCCTCCCCGCGCTCTGCAAAAATCTTCGCCGGCAATCAGATGGACCGGCAGTGAGACACACCTTAGTCAAAGACTCACGAAAAGGCCACTCCGGCCTAAACTCCTTCCGCAAGCCTGCTGGCCGCTGCGTCACGTTCGATGATACAAGGGGGGCATTCGTCGCTGTCTCTTGAGGATAGAGCGATGTATTGCACCAAGTGCGGAGCCGAAAGCGCGCCCGGCAAGAAGTTCTGCGCCGAGTGTGGCAGCCCGTTATCTGCTGCATCGGGTTCAACTCAAACCGCTGCAACGGCTAGCCAGTATAGCGACTCGTCGGGGCAGCCGGACGATTCGGCAGCACCTGAGGGCGAGCGGAAGATCGTGACGGCGCTGTTTGCGGATCTCAAAGGCTCGACCGCGCTGATGGAAGACCTCGACCCAGAGGCGGCGCACGCGATCGTGGCGCCGGCGCTGCGGATTATGTCTGAGGCGGTCCGCCGCTACGAGGGCTACGTCGCGCGCTCGACCGGCGACGGCATCTTCGCGCTGTTCGGCGCGCCGGCGGCGTATGAGGACCATCCGCAGCGTGCGCTCAACGCCGCACTGGCGATGCAGCAGGAGTTGCGCGCGGAGGGAGAGCGTCGCGCCGCCAAAGGCCTGCAGTCGCTCGACGCCCGCGTCGGCGTCCACACCGGCGAGGTCGTGGCCTACTCGGTCGAGACCGGCGGCAAGGTCGAGTCCCGCCTGGTCGGCCATACGGCCAATCTGGCGGCGCGGCTGGAGGCGATTGCGCCGGCCGGTTCGATTGCGGTCAGCGATTACACCCGCAGACTCTGCGAGGGCTACTTCGAGCTGCGCGGCCTGGGACCGATGACCGTCAAGGGGCTGAGCGCGCCGATCGAAGTTTACGAGGTCCTCGGGCTCGGTCCGCTGCGCAGTCACTTTCAGTTGTCGGCGCGGCGCGGGTTGACGCGGTTCATCGGGCGTGAGCACGAGCTCGCGCAGATGCAGCGCGCGCTCGAACTCGCGATCGCCGGGCAGGGGCAGGTGGTCACGGTGATGGCCGAGGCGGGGACCGGCAAGTCGCGACTGTTTCACGAGTTCAAGGCAACGATACCGGCGACCTGCAAAGTGCTGGAAGCCTATTCGGTCTCGCACGGCAAGGCCTCGGCGTGGCTGCCCATGCTCGAACTATTGCGCAATTACTTCGGCATCCAGGACACGGACGATGCGGCGGCGCGGCGCGAGAAAGTCCGCAACGCGCAGACTGAACTCGATCTTGCACTGACCGATACGCTGCCCTATCTGTTCGGCTTGCTCGGAGTCGTCGAGGGCGCCGATCCGCTCGCCCAGATGGACCCGCAGATCAAGCGCCAGCGGACGCTTGAGGCGATCAAGCGCATCATCCTGCGCGAAAACCTCAATCAGCCGGTCGTGCTGATCTTCGAGGATCTGCACTGGGTCGACGCGCAGACCCAGGCGTTGCTCGACCTGCTGGCCGACAGCGTGGCCCGCGCCAATGTGTTGCTGCTGGTGAACTATCGCCCCGAGTATCATCACGAATGGACCAACAAGAGTTACTATTCACAACTTCGGCTGGAGCCGCTGGGCGGCGCGGACGGCGCCGCGATGCTGGCGGCGCTCTTAGGTGAGGCCGTCGAACTCAATCCGCTCAAGCGCTTAATCACTGAACGCACCGGCGGCAATCCGTTCTTTATCGAGGAGATCGTGCAGGCGCTGTTCGAAGACGGCGCGCTGGCGCGCAATGGCGTCGTGAAGGTGACGCGCTCACTCTCGCAGTTGCGATTGCCGCCGACCGTGCAGGGGATGCTCGCGTCGCGCATCGATCGGCAACCGAGCGAGCATAAGCAACTATTACAAACGCTCGCGGTGATCGGGCGGGAGTCGTCGCGCGCTCTCCTAAGGCAAGTTGCCTCACACGCGGATACTCAGTTGGAGCGGATACTCGCCGATCTACAGGCGGGCGAATTCATCTACGAGCAGCCGGCCGCGACCGATGTCGAGTATGTCTTCAAGCACGCGCTGACCCAGGAGGTCGCCTATAACTCATTACTCATCGAGCGGCGCAAGCAAGTGCACGAGCGCGCCGGCCACGCAGTGGAGTCGCTGTTCGCTGGTCAACTCGACGATCACCTGACGCAGTTGGCGCATCACTATAGTCACAGCGATAATATCGATAAGGCGATCGAGTATCTCGGCCGCGCCGGCCAACAGGCGATTAAGCGATCGGCGAACGCGGAAGCAATTGAGAATATTAGTTCAGCAATAGAGTTGCTACATGCGTTGCCCGATAGTCCAGAGCGCGATCGACAGGAACTAAGAATCCAGCTCGCGCTCGGACCCGCACTCATTGCGATAAAGAGTTGGGCCGCGCCAGAAGTGGAACGAGTGTTCATACGGGCGCGCCAGCTCTGCGAGAAACTCCGGGAGTCGCAGCAGCTCTTTGCGACCTTGTTTGGTCTTTATGCCGTTTACCTTGTGCGGGGTCGTTTTCGCATGGCGTCAGAGCTTGCCAACGAGCTACTTCGGCGGGCGCAAGATGCAAATGATCCAACGTTACTGATGCTCGGTAATCTTGCTGCTGGCGATACTCTGTTTGAAATGGGAGAGTTTTCACAATCACTGCGTCATCTCGAGGCAGGGATAGCGCTCTACATTCCTGAGCAGCATCGAGCCTTTGCCTTCAGCTTTATTGGCTTGGACATAAAGGTGAACTGCTTGTCATACGCGGCGAGCAATCTCTGGCATCTCGGCTACCCCGAGCAAGCTAGGCGCTACAGTGATGCGGCGGTGGCATGGGGGCAAGAGCTTGCTCATCCTCATAGTCAGGCGTTCGCCCAAGGCCTTGCCGGAAATATGGGAAAGCTTCGTGGAGAGATTCCAGTAGTTAGACGAGGCGCCGAGAAGCTAGTCGCGCTCTCCGCCGAGCACGGGTTTGCGTTGTGGTCGGCTCAGGCTACGGTGCTCCTGGGTTGGGCAATGGTCCAACAGGGCCAAGCGGCGCGAGGAATTGGGTTGACACGGGAAGGCCTGGCTACCTTTCGCACGACCGGCGCCGACATAGGCCGCCCGTATTTCCTCTCACTTCTAGTCGAGGCGTGCATCAAGACGAAGTGCTTCGAAGAAGGGCTAACTGTTTTGGAGGAAGCGCAGAAGCTCGCCAATCAGAATGAAAACCGTTCTCATGATGCTGAGCTACTTCGGCTCAGGGGCGAGCTGCTACTGGAGCGAGATGACTCCAGCATTGCAGATGCTGGGAATTGCTTCGAGCGGGCGGTTAAAATTGCGCGCTCGCAGGGTGCTAAATCACCGGAATTGCGCGCGACGACGAGTCTCGCGCGCCTGCTCGCGAATCAGGGTCGTCGCGATGAGGCGCGCGCGATGCTCGCCGGGATCTACAATTGGTTCACCGAGGGCTTCGATACCGCGGACCTCAAAGACGCCAAAGCGCTGCTCGATGAGCTCAACTAAGAACCTTGACGCAGCTCGCAGACACTTAAACTTGGGTAAGTCTAAAGGACTTGACTACAACGACGGGCCTGGTATTCTGGCTCGGACAGGCCGGACGTTCACTGGCTGAAAGATTTCACCCTTATGCTCTGCTGCAAAGACTGCAAGCTAGGAGGATGCGATGGATATTTTTAATCTGCATTGTTGCCTTCTTCGGTGGGGTACAGGCTTGTCGTTACGCCATCACGATCGACGTGGAGAAACCGACGGAAGGCCAAAAAGTGGGGCTTTTTGAACACATCGCAATATTCAACCCGCCCCCAGACATAAAGCCGCACCCTGTCCCCCGTTCGGATCTCCTGAAAATCGACACGGCTGAGCCATTTAGTGAGCTTTGGGGCGGTGAAAAACTCGGCGTGCGGAGTCAAGACAAAGGTTGGTCCAAAGTTGGCCTCTGGAAATTCGGTTGGGTTAGGAAATGGGTCTCCCGTTACGATGGCGATGCAGGACCAAAACCTAACTTCATAAGCCGGAGTGTTTCCTTCGTTCCTGATAATCAAAGTGATCGTTGGCGTGCCGCTTTCCCTGAGATCGTCTACACCATCCGGCGTTATGGACAGATAAGCCCGCTGCGCCTTTGCCGCGATTTCGCCCTGTTCCTTAACGGCGCACCATTGCCAAATCGAGGTAAGCCAGAGGCCGAAAGTGAAGATTACCAAAGCGCCAGTAGCTACCTCTTGGAACCAGATCGGCAGACTCTTCGATTTGGCGGTTGGATAATAGTAATTATAAGTATAGTTTTCGACGGCCTTGGTGGTGTCTTTGGGACTGCTTTGATCGCCCATCGTAGATATTACGCCGGGACTTTGGTGATGTCGTTTTGCGGCGGCCTCGGTTTGGCCTGCCTCAGAATGGTTTGGCGGTAACGGCATTGCCGCAATCAACAACAGTGAAACGAGGGCGATCACGCGGGCCATTTCTTGCCCTCTGCTTCGGCCTTGCGCCGTCGCGCAAAGCGCGCTTTCTGGCTGCGGAAGTGCGGACTAGTTTTCAGTTCGTAGTCCTTACAGGTGTAGCAGTAGAAAAAGATGATCTTTTTCTTGGCTTCGCCGATTTTAGACATGGCGTCTCGCCCTCGGAACCAAGTGCAACGTCAACTGTGTGGGTTTTCTGGAATGATGCAGGAGCGTCCGCCAGTTCGGGCGCTTCAGCATCCTGCTACGGCTTCGCCGAAAATGTCAGGGTTCTTCCGGTTGTTATACCGGTACTGAAATTCCGCCAAATAGAGCGGCAGATACTTCTTGCTGACGTTGTGATAGGTGCCAACGATCCCGCGCTTCAACAGCGACCAAAAGCCTTCAATGCTGTTGGTGTGGACCTTCCCGCGCACGTATTCACCGGCGCTGTGGCTGACTGTCTCATGCGGGAATCCGAGCGCATCCAAGTAGGCATAGCCCTTGTGCTCGTCAGTCGCGACCAAATCGACATTCCCGCTGACCGTCTTGTGCACGAATTTGTTGAGCGTCGCGGCGTCTGCATTCTCGATCACTTGGCAAACCACATTGCCCTTGCGGGCAATCGCGCCGATGACCGTGGTTTTTCCGCTTGGCCCAGTAATGTGCTGTTTCTTGTCCCAGTGGCGATTCTTATCCTTGCCGCCAAGGCCAGTCTCGTCGATTTCAACGATACCCATAAGCTTCTGAAATTCCGCATCTTTCATTCCCGCGCGCAAGCGATGACAGAGAAACCACGCGGTCGGATAGGACGATCCGATCTGCCGCTGAATCTGCATGGCGCTTACGCCCTTCTTGCTGTTGAGCATCTGCCAGAGCACTTCAAACCACGTCTTGAGCGGGTAGTTTGTGTTCTCGAAAACCGTCCCGACGAGAACCGAAAACCGATAGGGATGATCGTGATTACGGCACTGCCAGTGGAAAGGTCGGGCCTTGGACGCATAGACCTTTTCGTTTCCACAGCGCACGCATTTGACCTTGCCGTCAGGCCACCGGCGATCCATCAGAAACTGTTTGCAAGCATCGCTGGTCGGGAAGGTCACCATCAGTTCGCGTAAGGTCATCATGGGAAGAAAGATAGCACCAGCAGAATCCGTAGTCAAGTCCTTTAGACTTACCTAAACTTGACCGCGCCTCGCAGACTCGGCCGCCCCCCGCGCTCGCTCCGCTCGGCAACCGTGCGCGGGCGGGGAGGGCGTCATCTTTTATGGGGCGGCGGGGGGCGCGGGGCTGCGAGAAACGATTGGCAAGCCGAGCTCCGAAGAAAGCGCTCGTGGTTGGGTTTCATTTGACGGCGCAGCGGAGCAAGTCGTGTTCTGACTTGCCTGGGCGCTGTTCCACCATGACGACCAATGTTTTACCCATACGGCCATGTCGCCGGATTTTTCGTCCTTTCCCGGAATCCAGCCCGCAAATTGCTTCTGTTCCGCTTCCGAAAGGCTCGACGGATAGTCGGCCTGTTGCAGAGCGATAAGGGTCTGGTGAATTCGCAGTCGATTGTCGGCGTCGTCAGTCCACAGGCATTGGAGCAACCGCGGGATCGCTATTGTATCAATTGTTGGGGAATGGATGCTTACGAGTAATCTCGCGACGTCGTCGACCTTCTTGCTGGGCTCATCCTTGAAACAGAGATCCGCGATGACCGGAGCCATCAGTTGCTGGAAGGCCTGACGCCCGTCGCAACTGTTTGTATGTGAGGCCATGAGTTTTACATACTCATGACTCCTGAAATTGTCTTTGTCCGAAGCATTCAATTTGCGCAGTCGCCACTGGTAGTAACGAATGACTGAGCCTGCCGAAGCTTGCGTCCAGTTCGATGTGGACACGCTGCCATACACAATCCTACTCACAACATAGGAAGGAAAACTCGACTCAAAACAGGAGAACAAAACGATTGCGGAACCCAGAGACAAGAGTCCGAAAGTTATGATGTCCGCCAGACCGTGCCTGAACTGCCACCAATAAAGAAGAGGGCTAATGAGCCGTTCGCGGTAAAGAATATATCCATAATTTATTGGCTCGGCCGTTCGGAAAGCCCGCCACAACAGACGAAACCTCTGCAAGCGAGCCTCGGGAGGTATCGCCGCTAACGCAACTTGCAACTCGTCCGCAGGTTCGGATAGTGCCGCGCCAGGCGGACGTGTCCCCGCTTCAGGTAAATGCTCCGTGGTAACTTGCTGAAGTTTATTGAGAAGTTCCGGGTCGCTTGAAACTCTTATTTCCAGCGTTCGAACGAACTCATCCAGAGCAGCTTTCTGCTTGGTGGCGATGCGATCATTAATTCTGGCAACCCAGGCCTGAAAAGGTTTCCATAAGCTGGCGCTCTGACCAGGCATCGAGATGCTTTGGATACCGCTTGTGAAAATCGATTGATACCCGGCGGCAACCAGCAACGCCGCGAACAGCGAAGTGTCCTGGATCACCGAGGTATAGTCCAAGAACCAAAAGAGCAGAACCGGTAGGGCGGTATAGGCGAGAAAAAGCTGCCAAGTGGCAAAGAAACTCCAGCCGTCGGGGTAATCCGCCAATCCGCTGTTGACGGTGGAGCGCGCTACCACTCCACCAACCAGCGCGACTATAAGGTACGAATAATAGGCCGGTATATCCGGAGACGACGGCATCTCCGCGTCAGTTTCTAGGCCAGACTGCGAACAAGCGAATTCGCATAGTCACGGGCGTTCGGCAGCAGAACCAGGTAGGCATCCCCCACGCGGTCAGGAATCAGTTCGCCTTTCACCATGACGAGGTATGTCGGGAGTTCCTTCAGAGCGCGAACCAACTCATCCGGCTTGAGGCCGGCCTTGCTCATCACGGCATAGCCGTCACTGGCCTTTTCGCCTAAAACGTCAAGTACGCGGAGTGCTTCGTCGCTGAACTTTTGCTGCATAACCTGCACCCTTAATCGAAGGTTCTCAAGAGGATTTTAGCTGAAATGCGATGAATTTGAAATTGGCGGCCGAAGGCGCCGGTCTCGTCGCGAAGCTGCCCTATGGGGCAAGAGCTATTTGACGAGGTCGGCGCGGGTCAGAAACTTGTCAAAGAAAATCTGGTGTGCCGGCACGCCGAGCCGGTCCAGGATCGGCAGCGCTGCATCGATCATTGCAGGTGGCCCGCAGAGATAAGCCTGTAGGTCATCGCCGTGACGCCATCGCGAGATCGCCTCGGTGACCATCCCGCGTTCGCCCGGCCAGTCCGCATCATCGGTCGCGTGCGAGAGCACCGGGACAAATTTCAAATCGGCGAATTCCTTTTCGTAGCCGCGCAACTCATCGACAAAGCAGAGATCGTGGCGAGTGCGCGCGCCGTAAAGCAGGCGAATCGGTCGAGTTGTTTCGGTCGGCGCCAGCTCTCGCAGCATCGATAGCACCGGCGCTAGTCCCGACCCACCTGTGATGAAGAGTAGCGACGGCTCGCCAGGGCGCAGCGCGAAATTTCCATAAGGTCCGCGGATACTGAGGATGTCGCCGGCCTTGAGCCGCGATGCGGCCAGATAGTCGGAGAACAGTCCGCCGGGGACCAACTTGATAAGTATCTCGAGTTCGCGCCTGACCGTCGGGGGATTAGCCAGCGAGTAGGCGCGCCACTCTTCGGTTCGCGGCACGTTCACTTCGATATACTGACCGGCTCGAAACCCGAGTGAGGACTCGATACCAAGATGAATCAGGAACAGCCCCGAGGCAATTTCGGCGAGATCGATTACGCGAGCATCGAGATAGCGTGGCGGTGTGTCGTCCTCCTCGACGTGTTCGAGCCAGATTTCGACGTCGCTTTCGGGATAGGACGAGCATAGCAGCGTCATCCCGGCGGCGCGCTCGTAGTCCATTAGGGCGCTGAGCGAGGCTTGGGAATCGTCAACCTCGCCTTCGATGAGCCTGGCCTTGCACGAACCGCAGCCGCCGGAGCGGCAGCCATGAGGAAGACGCAGCCCCTCGCGGAAAGCGGCGTCGAGGATGGTCTCGCTCTCGAGACAGTCAAAGGAGCGTCCAGCCGGCTGCAGGGTCACCTTGAACATGGCTGTGGCCGCCCGACCGGACCCCGCTGGATTGACTAGAGCTGATCCTGCGGGACCAACTCTTGCGCCCGCTCGCGGCTGAAAACCGGCGTGGTGTTCAGCGGCGAATGGACGATGTAGTCGCAGGCCTTCATGTCATCGATCGTCCACATGCGCTCGGTCGCGAGGGTCGGCTGCGCGATTAGCGTTTTGCCATCGGACCGGATGTAACCGAGGTCGCGGACGACCTCGGAGAATTCATAGCCGTCGTAAATCTCGTAGAAACCTTTGAAGCCCGCATAGTGTTCGGGCTCGCGATCGTAGATCCATTCGCATCCGGGCGAGCAAAAGGAAATCCAGCGGCCGTCTTTCCAGATCCGGCTGCCGGCACTGGCGTCCGGGCGCGGAAAAATCCATGGCAACTGGCAGACCTGGCAGAAGGCCGGGAGCTTGCCCAGCTCGGAGAGAACGAAGCGACGATCGCTGGGATCGGTCGTGGCCTTATAGGATTCCCAGAACTTGCCGTAGTAGGAATACCAGCCAGGGTATTTTTTCTCGAACCATTCCATCTCGCGCTCGTCGGGCGGATCGTAGCGATGATAGAACTCGCCCCACGCGCCGTAGAGATAGACTGCGGCGGAATGCGACGCCCATTCGATATTGCGCAGGATGTGGTCCATGAACTTCGGCTTGCGGATGCCGTACTTCTCGAGTTTGCGATAAAAGTTTTCGTAGAAATCTTCCAGAATCCAGCGCTCATACATCTCTTTGCCGGATTCGTCTTTGTGGCGAGTGAAGTAGTCCGCCGCGAGCATCAGCGGCACTTCAAAGCCCATGTGATTGCGCCACGACCACTTGTCGAGGGCGTCCTGGATCAGCGGCAGGTTGCGATCATCGCCCAGCAGAGTCATCAGAGTGGCGTAACCGTTGGCCATGTGGCGTGATTCGTCGGACTGGATCGTCAGCAACGTCGAGGCCAGGACCGGGTCGCCGGACTTGGTCGCCGCCGAGGTCATGCCGACGAAGAAGATGTTGGAATCGGCGGTCTCGGCGAAAATCTGGATCGCGATCGAACTCTCGACCGGATCGGCGGTCATCGAATCTTCGAGAAAGGCACGAAAAGCGTTGGAACCGACGTTGGTGCCCGCGCCATAGAGCGCGATGTCGTACCCGGCCGGATCCTCCCAGGTCCGCATATGATGGCGCACGGCGCTGAGCTCGAGTTGCGCATGGCGCATCTCGTCGAGCGACTGCATCATGTAACCTTGGCGCAACTCGGTGGGGGCGACCGTGCGCGCCATCCGGCCCATCTGGCGGCCGGCAGCATACTCGGCGCCGGAGAGATTGGAGAGCACAAACTTCATCGCCTCCATCCAGCGCGGCTCGGGATTGGCGGGCTGCAGGCGGCTGGCGGCTTCGAGCAGGGCGAAGTGGCGGACGTCCTTTTCGCGCTCCATCTGAAAATACTCGCGGACGAAAGTCTTGAAAGGGTCGATCGCCTTGCGCGGCAGATGGAAGCGGGTGGGCTCGACAAACTTTTGCGCCGGATCGATATAGCTCGGCTCCCAATCCATGTTTTTGACGCGGTCGTAATTTTTGTTCAGAGCGGCCATTTTTTCCTCGCTGAACCGTTGCGGAGATTTTCGCTGCTACGCAGTCAGAGTGACGCTGTCGTCGTTGACGTCGATCGCGCCGACGTAGGACGACAGTATGACGAGAAACCGGGTAACGTCGTAATCGCTTCCGAGGGCCTCGATCACCCGCGGAATCTCAACCGTGAGCCGATTTTGGCCTTCGATCGAGACGTAGGCGGGATAGCGTTGAATCACAGCCTCCGGATGGGCTTCCGCGAGCACCGAAACCACCGCGTCGGCTTCCTGCCCGACCATCAGCTTGAGCGCAACCTTGTGCCCGTTCGAACTCATGCGGCCACCCGTGAGCGCGTCAGCCCGGCGGCGGCGACCAGCTGAGCCTGCTCGGCGATCAACTTGTCGAGGATTTTTCTGAAACTCGCCTGATCTTCCCGTGGATAACGTGCTAGGGGCGCCAGTCCTTCGGCAGCGGCGAGCGCGAGCGGCGTCCAGCGATCGAGCCATTCTTCGATAATGACGCGGTTGGCGGGCTGATTGGCAATGACGAAGCGCGCTAACTCGGCGGTCGTGGCGACGGCGCGCTGGCGATCAGACTCGACGGTCTCGGCGATCAAGGGAGTAACCGGATCACCGCACGCGCACGCTTGTTGCGCTACCAGGTAATTGCCGAGCAGGCGCCCGACCAGCGGCTCGAAGACAAGGTTAACCGCGAAGATGATCTCGGCCCAATCACGCGACGCGAGCAGATACTCGACGTAACGCCGGATTGGTTGCAAGGCCGGATCGCCCATCCAGATGTCCATCGCACCCGCATCGGAGAAGCCTTGAACCTGTTCTTCCAGCGCCATGCAATGGAGCGCAATGTCCTGCGCGTGACGTTCCTTGTCCACCGCCTGAAAGAGATAGGGCGTGGCGACGACGTCGGATAAGGCCTCGCGCTGGGCGTAACAGAGCGCCATGAAGAGCCCGTATTCCGCGTAGCGCCAGGCAGCATAGTAATGTCCGAGAAATCCGAGCCACGCCTCGCCGACATTCTGGTACAGGCCCAGACGCGCCGCGCCGTCCATCGCGAGCTGGATCGAGTTCTCCTGCCCGGCCTGCATCTCGACGTAGGGCCGAAACCACATCTGCGACGGATCGCGGTAGCCCCACCATCCGGCTTGCGAATAGCGTGCGCTCTGCTCGATATGATGGTCTTGCTCGAAGGCGACGGCAGTCTGCTTCGTGGCGCGGCTTGCGTCGTACCACCAGGTCGAGGGCTTCGGCAGGGCGACGCATTTGAGGCGCGTCGAGCGCTCGTCCCACGACGGGCGGCCGTCGTGACCTAAATTAAACCAGCCCTGCTTGGCGAAGTTGTGCGGGCTCCATTGGCAGTGGAGCGTCAGTTCTTCGTATTCGGTCGCGCGATTGCGCGTCGAGGTAACGTAGCGGAAGGGAGCTTTGGCATTGTTCATTGGCTGTCGGCCTTTGATCCTTGAGCCCGATCATCGAGCCCGCTCATCCCCGTCAAGGCTGCTTACTTTAACCGCCAGTCGAAATCATTTCCTCAGGAAATAAAAGTATATCCGCCAATTTTACTTTGCCGTCAAGGGAGACGATTAACTCTCCACGGGGACTCTCGACCAAATCCGATGCGGCGTTGCAACTGCCGACCGTTGATGCGAATCTGAAATTTCAAAATCAAAATCCCAGCGCAAGCGAGGAACCCTATGAGCGGCTATACGATTATCGACGTTGACACGCACGTCACCGAGACCGGCGACCTCTGGACGAGTCGCGCGCCCGCGAGTATGCGCGACCGCGTACCGCGCATCGAGACCAGCAGCAACGGCCGGATGATGTGGGCGGTCGGCGGCACTTCGATGCTCGCCAGTCCGGGGCTGACCGCGACCGCGGGCGTGGGCAGCATCAAGAACCCGCCCAAGACCTTCGAGGAGATGCACCCCGGGGCCTACGACGCCAAGGCGCGGCTCAAGTACATGGATGAGATGGGCATCTGGGCCATGGTCATGTATCCGAACGTCGGCGGCTTCGGCGCGCAGCAGTTCCTGAAGTTAGGCGACCCCGAGTTGATGCTGACCTGTGTGCGAATCTACAACGATTGGCAGACCGAGTGGGCATCGGCCGATTCGCGCCGCCTGTTGCCGATCACCTCGATGCCGTTCTGGGACATCACCGAATCGGTGAAAGAGGTGCGGCGCTGCGCCGCGATGGGCCACAAGGGCATCCTGTTCACCGGCGAGCCGCAGTACTGGGGACTGCCGCTGATGGGCGATCCGCATTGGAATCCGTTGTGGGAGGTCGCTTGCGAGTTCGACCTGCCGATCAGCTTCCATATCGGATCGGGCAACATGGAAGAGGGTCTGCTGCAGAACAAAATGCAGATGTACGGCAAGATGGCGGCGTTTGCCGAGTTGGCCGTCGATATCTTTCTGCGCAACGGCGTTCAGCTCGCCGACCTGTTAATGTCCGGGGTGCTGGCGCGGTATCCCAAAATCAAGTTCATCTCGGTCGAGAGCGGCATCGGCTGGATCCCCTTCATGCTCGAAGCGATGGACTACCAGTACCAGGGCAACAGCGTGGCGGAGGAGCGTCCGGAATTTGATCGGCTGCCGTCGGAATACTTCACGCGCAACATCTACGCCTGCTACTGGTTCGAGCAGATCGCGCCGCGCCGTCTGATCGACAAGGTCGGCGCCGATAACATTCTTTTTGAAACGGACTTTCCTCATCCGACTTCGCTGTACGGCGAGGACGTTCACGACCGGATCAGGAGCGGCCTCTCCGACTGCGAAGAATCAGTGCGGCGGAAGATTCTGTGGGGCAACGGCCAGCGGCTTTACAAAGTCGAGTCGCCGACGGCCGCGGACGAGGCAAAGCGCGCCGCATAGATCGACCGGCGATTCGCGGGCGCGCCGATCAGGCTGAGTGGAGGCAAGCTCAGCTTTTTCGGCGGCCCGGTTTGCGCGCGTAGAGCGTCGGATCCTCGATGCTGGCGGCGGCGAAGCCTTCGACACGTTCCGCGCATTTCGTACAGGATCCGCAATGGATGTTGCCGGTTGGGCGTGCGCACGAGACGGTCAGCTCAAGCGGCATCCCGGCGCCGCGCTCGATCACCTGAGCCTTGGTCAGGCCAGCAAACGGCGTCAACACCTTGAGCTTGATCCCGACGCCCAGATCGACGGCGCGGGCAAAGGCGCGAAAGAATTCGGGGCGCGCGTCGGGGAAGGGATTGCTCTCGAGTGGCGCCATCGCGATTTCGCCAATCTGATGACGCGCACAGAAGACCGCGGCCTTCGCCAGCAGAATCAGATTGCGGCCCAGGATGTAATTGGACGAGAGCGCCGCGTTGTATCCCGGAACGTCGCGGCCAGTCATGCTCCAATGGTCGCCGGCGAGATCGTTCATCGGAAGCTTGAGGACGGTGACGGGCTGAACATTGCGCATCGCGAGCGTGCGGATAAAGCGTCTGAGGGTGGCCAGTTCCGATGTCTCCCAGCTCAATCCGGCGCGAATATAAACCGGATAGACCTGGCGGCCTGAACGCGCGATCACGCCGAGCATCACCGAGCTATCGAGGCCGCCGCTGGCGAGGATCGCGACGCGCTCGGGAAGCACCGCGATGCGGTAATCGATCCTCTCCGGCTGCGCAGACGACGCCATTGGCGCGCCTTCAGTTGAGGAGGCGGCCGCCGTCGATCATCAGCGTGGCCCCGGTGGTGAAGTCGGCGTTCTCGCAGAGAAAGACCACGGCGCGCGCAACATCTTGGGGCGTGCCGAGCGTCTTGGTCAAGGTCGCCTGCCGCAACCGCTCGATCTCGGCCGCATCATAATCCTCGGGCGGCATCACGGGACCCAAGGCGACGATATTGACCTGAACTTCCGGGGCCAGCGCCTTGGCCAACGCCCGCGTCAGTCCAATCAGCCCGCTCTTCGAGACAGTGTACGGCAAATAGTTGTTGTAGGGCCGGATGCCGGCCCAATCGCCGATGTTGACGATTTTGCCGGCGCCCTGACGGCGCATCGCGGCCCCGGCGAACTTCGACAGAAAGAACGGCGCCTTCAGATTGGTATCAAGATTGACGTCCCAATCGCGCTCCGTGACTTCGCTCAGCGGTTTGCGAAAAAAAATCGAGGCCGAGTTGACCAGCACGTCGATACGGCCGAAGGCGTCGAGCACATTCTCTATCAGCTTTTCGATTTCGGCGACTTTTTCGAGATCGGCTGCGAAGCTGCGGGCGCTACCGCCCTGCCCCGTTACCTCTGCGACAGCCGCCTCAGCCTCGGCGCGCGAGCTGCGATAATGAATAGCGATTGCTGCGCCGCGCTCTGCGAGCGCGATCGCAATCGCGCGGCCAACACGTTTGCCCGCGCCCGTCACGAGCGCCACTCGACCCTTCAATTCCACCGAATAAGCCTGTGTTATACAGAGTTTAGAGCGACGCCGCGATCGCGCGCAGAATCGCGAGGTTGTCCGAATGGCCGGATTTCGACGCGGTCACATGTCCGAGGAGCGGGCGCCCCAGCAGGTAAAGGTCGCCGATCAGGTCGAGGATTTTGTGACGCGCGAATTCATCGGGGAAGCGCAGCGTCGTGTTCACGACCTTCTCGTCGTCCACGAGAATCAGGTTATCCAGGCGGCCCCCGCGCGCGAGACCCATCTCGGTGAGCTTGTGAAATTCGCTGACGAAACCGAAAGTGCGCGCGGGCGCAATCTCGCGCTCGTAAGTTTCGGCCGAATCCAGCTCGAAATGGACGCGCTGAACGCCGATCGGTTGAGGGTAATCGAGCGTGTAATCGATGATCAGGCGCTCGGCCGGCTCAACCCGGATAAATTCGTCGCCCTCCCCCACCTGAATCGGCGCGGCGACCCGCACGGGCTCGAGCGACGCGGCCTGATCGCGCAGCCCGGCCGCGCGCAGTTGGCTGCAAAATTCCGCGGCGGAACCGTCGAGCGCGGGCAACTCGTCGTCGGTCTTGACCAACACGTTGGTGATGCCGAGGCCGTGCAGCGCCGACATCAGATGCTCGACCGTGCGAATCGAGTGGCCGTCGCCGCTTAGCGTGGTGTTGTAACCAGTCTCGGTGACGTTCTCGATGCGCGCGACAATCGAAGACTGATCGGCCAGCGACGAAAAGACGATCCCGCTGCCGGGCGGCGCCGGATGAAGAATCACGCCGGTCTTGAGTCCTGAGTGCAGCCCCTGCCCGCCGATTACCAGCGACTGCGCGACAGTGCGCTGTGGTCGCATCCCGGTCCGATCGAGCCGCTCGCGGCCGGCTTCGGCGATGGTGTGGCCGGGTACCGCGGCCGCGCGGTCAGGATCGCTCACGCCCGCCAGCACACGATCAATCGAAGCGAGCAGCCCGGTCACGGAAAAGGGCTTTTCGATGAAGTCGGCGGCGCCGAGTCGAGTCGCCGCAACCGCGTTCTGAATATTCGCGTGACCCGAAATCATAATCACCGGCATCGCGGGATGTTCATGCTTGATGCGCCGGAGCAGTTCGATGCCGTCGAGCCCGGGCATCCAGACGTCGAGCAGCACGAGGGCCGGATTTTCGCGCGCGATCAGGCTCATCGCGGCCGGCGCGTCGCCGATGTCGAGCACGCGATAGCCCTCGTCGCTCAGGAGGCCGCGCAAGGACGACCTGATGCGCGCCTCATCATCCACCACCAGCACGGTCGGGCGCATTTTTTTCAACCGCTCGCGTCTGCCGCGCGCCGCCGCCTCACCTGCATCATCAAGTCGTAACATTCGTTGTTGGTTGATCCTTTATGGGGAATTCGAGGACAAATCTACTGCCGTGCGGCGGACGATCGTAAACGCGGACGAAGCCATGATGGTCGCTGACGATCGCCGCGACGATCGCCAAACCAAGGCCGGTGCCGCCGCTTTTGGTCGAGAAGTACGGCTCAAAAATCCGCGCGCGCAGGCGCGGTTCGATCCCGACGCCGTTGTCGGCGACTTCGAGCGCCACAATCCCGCTCGCGATTTCGAGACGCGTGGTGACGCGGATGCGCGGCCGTTCCCCGTTTTTTTGCGCGCTCGCCGCCGCTACACCATTGTCGAGCAAATTGACCAGGGCGCGTTTGAGCGCCTCGCGATCCAATGCAATCGGTGGCAGCCCCCGCTCGAGCTCGATCGCAAAATCCACCGCCGGATGAGCTTCGCGGAAAAAGCTCACGGTCTCCTCGGCCAGCGCGTTGAGATCGCCCGGCACCGGCGTCACCTGCGGCATGCGCGCGAATCCCGAAAATTCGTTGACCAGACGCTTGAGGTCCTGAACCTCGCCGACGATCGCGTTGGTACACTCGTCGAGCAGGCGCGCGTCGGCGTCCGAGGTGGTCGCCAGATTGCGCCGCAGGCGCTCTGCAGAGAGCTGAATCGGCGTGAGCGGGTTCTTGATCTCGTGAGCGATCCGGCGGGCGACCTCGCGCCACGCCTCCATGCGCTCGACCTTCGCCAACTGGCTTACGTCCTCGAAAAACAGGACCGCGCCCAAATCGTGCGGCGCGCCGTCGCCGTTGGTCTCGATTCCCAACGGCGTCACCGTGACCATCAGATCAGTTTCGGCGCCACCGCTGTCTAACTCCAATGGGAAACGAGTCTCGCGCCGCGGCATACTAGCGCCAAAATAATCTTCGAGCGCCTGCACCAGCGCCGGATGAAAACAGTGATCGTACGCCTGGCCAACAGCCGTCGCAGTCAATCCGAGCATCCGCTCGGCGCAGGGATTGATCGCCGTGAGCCGCCGCGCCGCATCGAGTCCAACGACTCCAGCCGAGACGTTGCGCAGCAGGGTTTCAGTGTAATGCCGGCGGCGCTCGATTTCCGCTCGCGACGCCCGTAAGTCGGCGGTCATGCCGTTGAACGATTCAACCAGCCGGCCGATCTCGTCGTCACCCACGCCCGGAATCACCAGGTTCAGGTTGCCGGCCGCGATCGCTTGCGTGCCCTCGGCGAGCAGGCGGATTGGCCCAGTGATGCCGCGCGCAATATAGATCCCGAACCAGCTCGCGAGCAGCACCACCGCCAGCCCGATCAGGACCAGGGCCAGAATGTAGCTGTGCATAATCGGCTGCCGCAGGATGCGCAGTTGGAAGTACTCCTGCTCACTGCGCGAGATGCCCGCGGCGCGATCGGCCAGACTGCGCGGCAGGTAGTAGTCGATCACCAGCGCGCCCGTCACGACGTCGGAATCGGCGGAGGCGTAAATTGGCGCCGCACCGCGGATAACGTCCGACTTGCCGAAGCGATCGGTGCGCGGCTGCGGCCGTCCGGCGAGCGTCGCGGTGACAATTTCAGAGTCCGGACCGACCCCGATCCCGGTCGGCATCCGCGGACTCAGGACATGCATCACGAGTTTGCGGTCAGTCGAAAAAATCTCGACCGTGCCGAGGTTGTACTCGTGCTGCGAGCGTTCAATAAATCTGCGCAGGGCGTCGTGCTGATCGGCGGCCAACAGATGCTTGTCTGCGATCTGTCCGGCCAGCACTCGCGCAAAATGCACGGCGTTGTTCGCTGAATTCAAATAATAGGTCTTCGCGATCTGCAGCGAATCATCGAGCACGCGCTCGTACTCGGGATTGAACCAGCTGCCGACGTCGGCCTCGAGGAAGGTCCCCGAGACGTAGAGCAGGAAGACGCTGGGAACCAGCGCCACCGCGCTGAAGCCGAAGACCAGACGCGCCTGCAGCCGCGATCCGAGCAGTCCGCGCCGGCGCTCGAAGATCGCCTTGGCCAGGTTGCGCCCGACGAGGATCAGCATCAGGCCGAGCAGGATGAAGCTCAAGTCGAAGAGCAGGATGACGACCAGGTTCGAGACCAGGGAGTTGTGCGAACGCAGAGGCGGCAGCGTGGTCTGCGCCAGCACGAAGGCAATCAGGGTCAAAGAGGCGATCGCGACCGCGAGCAATTCCCGCCGCCGCCGCTTTAACTCGGTAGTCTTGACGTGATCTGTCGCGGAATCAGCCTCTTTCGGCGGATTGCGGGTTCCGCGTTCCATTCACAACCTCGGCTGCATCTTAGCACGAGGCCCGGTCGCGGCGCATAACCTGCTTTCGCCTTATGTGCGTGCTCCCTCGGTGCGGCCGGAGCTAATGTCCGGCGGCATGTGCGTGGTTTCCCGCAGCCTCTTTGGCCTCGCGCGCCTCTTTGACGACCTTTTCGGTGATTGGCGGCGGCGCCTCGTCATAATGCGAAAAGCGCGCTTCGAAGGAGCCGCGCCCCGACGTAATCGACCGCAGGTCCGGCGCGTACTTGAGAATCTCCGCCATTGGCACCAGCGCCTTGATCACCTGTCCATGACCCTTCGAGTCCATGCCCAACACCCGACCACGCCGTGAGTTCAAGTCGCCGATGACGTCGCCCATGCATTCATCGGGGCAGCTCACCTCGATCGCCATCACCGGTTCGAGCAGGATCGGTTTGGCCTTTTCGAAGGCGTTCTTGAGACCCATCGAGCCGGCGATCTGGAACGCCATATCGGACGAATCGACCTCGTGGTAACTGCCGTCGAACACGGTCACCTTGACGTCCACGATTGGGAAGCCCGCTACGTGACCCTCGTTCAACGTATTGCGTACGCCCTTTTCGACCGATGGGATGAATTGACGCGGGATCGACCCGCCCACAACCTCGTCCGCAAACTCGAAACCAGCGCCGCGCTGACGCGGCTCGACCTTGAGCCAACAGTCGCCGTATTGACCGCGTCCACCTGATTGCCGTTTATACTTGCCTTGAGCCTCGGCACGCCCTTTGATCGTCTCTTTGTACGGGACCTTGGGCGCGTTCAGCTCGACCTCTACATTAAACTTACGCTTTAACTTTTCGACCGTGACCTCAATATGCATCTGACCGGTGCCGGACAGGATTATCTCGTGGGTCTGCGGGTCGCGATGGGTTTCCAGAGCCAAATCCTCTTCGACCAGCCGCGCCAGTGCCTGCGAGGCTTTCTCTTCGTCGCCGCGGGTCTTGGGACGGATCGCGAAGGAAATCACCGGATGCGGCTTCTCGGCGACGGGAAAAGTCACCAAGGCCTTTTCGTCGCACAACGTATCGCCGGTCGTGGTGTCCTTGAGCTTGGCCACCGCGACGATCTCACCCGGCAGCGCGATCGCCAGCGGCGACTGCTTTTTACCCTCGAGCCGCAGCAACTGCCCGAAGCGCTCTTTCGAGGCGTGGCTGGCGTTGAGCACTGCGGCGTCGCTGTGCGCCGTGCCGGAGACCACGCGGAAGATCGAAAGCTTGCCGGCAAACGGATCGATTACGGTTTTGAAGACATAGGCCGAGAAGGGGCCCGCAGGATCGGGCGCGCGCTCGACCGGACCGTTGGTCGAGGTCTGCCCCATCAGCCCAGGCCGTTCGTTCGGGGCCGGCAGCAGCGCCGTCACAGCGTCGAGCAGCGGGCCGACTCCGATGTCCTTTGCGCCGGAGCCGCACAGCACCGGGGTCAACTTGCCGGCGACCACTGCGGCGCGCAGCGCGGTGCGCAACTCATCCTCTTCGAGTTCTCCCTTGTCGAGATATTTTTCCAGCAGCGCGTCGTCGGTCTCGGCGACCGCCTCGCAGAGCTTGACGCGGGCTTCCTCGGCGCGCGTCTTGAGTTCGCCGCTTAACTCCTCCTCTTTCGCCTTGCCCGATGCATCCGGATAGATCAGCGCCTTCATCGCGAGCACATCGATGACGCCATTGAAGGCGGCCTCCTCGCCGATCGGCAGCGTCAGGACGACCGGCTTCGCTGACAGTGACTTCTCGAGATCGGCGACTGCGGTAGCGAAATTCATCCGCTCGCGATCGAGCCGGGAGACGAAGGCGATGCGCGGCAGGTTCAGGCTGTTAATTTGATCGAAGATCTTTTCGGATTCGACTTTGAGGTCGCCGCCACCGCTCACCACGAAGATTACGCCGTCGACGGCGCGCATCGTGGCGAAGCTATCGGGGAGGAACGCCGCGTAACCCGGCGTGTTGGCGAGGATGACTTCGGTTTTTTTCCAGTTGAGATGATGAAACGACGAACTGATCGAGATATGCCGGCTGAGCTCCTCCGGTTCGACATCCATCAGCGCCGTGCCGTCGTCCGGACGCCCCAGACGGGTCGTGGCGCCTGCGCTGAAGAGCATCGCCTCGGCCAACTGCGTCTTGCCTGTCCCACCCTGGCCGACAATCGCGATAGTTCTGAGCCGTCCGATTTCCTCCACTGGCATAACCGTTCACCTCGCGGAAATGTTTGCGTAACTAAATCTTGCTCATGCAACTCCGCACAGCCGCGACGCTTCGCCTCAGGCTGCGAACTGTCCCTTAATCGACGCTCCTAATCGGTTCCTAAGCGTAAGCTCCTTCGACGCTCACTTCACCGGCCAGCACGCGATTTGGTCCCGAGTCCGTTTCCAGCATAAGCGCTCCGTCCGTATCGATTCCCGTCACCCGACCGCTGATACGCGCCGCACCATTGATCACCGTCACGCGCTTGCCGGTCAGCGCCGAATATTTTTCATATTCGTCGCGCATCGCCGCGAAGCCGTGCGCTTCAACTTCCATATAGCGCGAGTCGAGCCGATTAAACAGCGCGGCGGCGATCGCGATGCGGTCGCAGCGGCGGCCCGTGGCGATCCGTACCGAGGTCGCCTTGTCGCGCAGATCTTCGGGAATGTCGTCGGCGGCTAGATTGAGGTTGAGGCCGATCCCGAGCAGCACGCACGTCAGCCGCTGCGCCGAGTCGGTGACAGCCTCCGCGATGATGCCGCCGGCCTTGCGTCCCTTCAGCCAGACATCGTTGGGCCACTTGAGCGCGACCAGCCCCGGCGCGGCCGTCGCCAGCGCCTCGGCCGCAGCGACGCCGGCCACGAGGCTCAGCCGCGGAACCTCCGCGCTCGGCATCCGCGGCCGCAGGATTATCGTCACATACAGATTGACGCCCGCCGGTGAGTGCCACAAGCGGCCAAGACGCCCGCGTCCGGCGGTCTGCTGTTCCGCAACCACGGCCGTGCCCGACGCTGTCCCAGCCTCGGCCATCTCGGCGGCCACCCGCTGGGTCGATCCAACTTCATCGAAGTAGTGAATCTTCCAGCCGACCGCGCCGGCCGCCCCCCGCTCGATCGCACTATACGGATTGCTCGGCATGAGTGCCTGTTAATGCATCGAGTCGAAGCCCTTCCAGAAAAATTGCGCCAGCGTGCGCGCCTCCGACAGGAACTCTTCCTCGCGTCCGGTCCCGGTCACAAAGTGATCGATAATCCGATGGCCCCCCTCGCCGTGCTCCTTGTCGGCTTCGTAGTGCACCGAAAAGAACCGCAGATGGTTCGGCTGGATCCCGTAGTTGCGTTCCATCCCCTCCATCAGCGCGAGGTAGGCCGGGACTTCGATCTCCTCCATCAGGCCGATCGCGCCGATGAACTGCGGTTTCAAACGCAGGATGCGATACATGCAGGCGTTGAAGGCGCGCGCGTCATCAGAGCCGAACGAGTTGATCAGCTCCTTGCGATTCAGCCCAAGGCCGCCCTCCCACAACTCGAACAGCAGCTCGGTGTGGCTGGCCGACTTGCTGTAGAGGCCAAGCGCCTCCTCGGCGAAACCCTTGGCGGCGTCCTGGCCGACCGCTTCGTCCAATTCGCGTAAACGCAGATACATGTTGGCGGAGAGTGGTGCGGAGTCGCGCACGGTCATCTCGTAATGCTGAATCGGGTAGCCCTTGAGTTGCGCCTTCGAGGCCTTGCCTTCTTTGACCAGCTTGACGTAGGGATGCTGGTCGAGCCGACGCTCGGAGACGATCCGATTGATCTCTTTGTGAAAGGTTGCCGTGTCCATCAGGGTCCTCCTCTATTCGGACTGCCCTAATTCATCCATAACTAACTCGTCACGATTTTCATACTTAAATCGATCGCGCGGGCGGAATGTGTCAGCGCGCCGACCGAGATCAGATCAACTCCAGTCTCGGCGATCGCGCGCACGCTCTCGAGCGTAACCCCGCCCGAGGCTTCGAGCACAACTCCAGCGCCGGCGAGCGTTCGCGCGCGACGCATCTCGTCCAGCGCCATGTTGTCGAGCAGAATTGCCCCCGCGCCACAGCTTATGGCCTCTTCCACCTGCGCGAGGGTTTCGCATTCGATCTCGACCCTAAGCGTATGCGGCGCAATGCGGCGGGCGCCTTCGAGCGCGGCGCGAATCCCGCCGGCCGCCGCGATATGGTTTTCCTTGATCAGTACGCCGCTATCGAGGCCGAAGCGATGGTTCATGCCGCCGCCGCATCGCACCGCGTACTTCTCCACTGCCCGCAGCCCCGGATGGGTCTTGCGCGTATCGATGATCTTCGCATGCGTGCCCTTCACCGCCTCAACATAGCGGTGGGTAATAGTAGCAATGCCGGACATCAATTGCGCGAAATTAAGCGCGGTGCGCTCGCCGCGCAGCAAGCCGCCGAGGTCGCCGTTGAGGTCGGCCGCGACAACGCCGTGATGCAAGCGCGCGCCCTCGGACGCGAGCGAATTGATCACCGGTCCCGCGCCGGCTTGCGCGAAGACCTGCTCGATCATCAGACCGCCGCAGAAAATGATCCCGTCGGGCTCCTTGACGGTGATGCGCGCGCGTCCGCGATGACCGGCCGGAACCGTCGCGGCGGTAGTGATGTCGCCCTGGCCGATATCCTCGGCGAGCGCCCGCCGCACGAGCTCGGTGAGATCAATTTGCCGCAGCAGTTCCACGGTCTTATTGCAATTGGCTCAACTGCCCTTCAAGCATCGCCTTCTGCACCTTCAACTCTTCGATTTTTTCGACGATCTCTGCAACCGTTTCCTCGTCTGCCTTGGCCCGGAACCCCGGATTGTTGAATCGGTTCTGATTTCGCTCCAGATGGGTCTCCGCCTCTGCGAGCCTTTTCTTCAAGCCGTCGCGCGCCCTGCCGAAATCGAAATCAGCGGGCGTCTCGACCCCGATCAGCGCCCACGGGGTTTCTGAATATACATAAGTCCGAGGCGGTCGCGGCGTATCACTGGCTAAAAAGCCCAGGGAGTCGGCCTTCACCAGAATCTTTACGTAGTCTGACCACTGTTCGCGATCGCCCATATCAACGTTATCATTGGGAATTACATTCACGTTGATGCGCTGACCCGGATGATAGCCCAGGAAAGAGCGCAGCGAATTGCTTCGTTCCACTGCACTTATGCAGAAGCGCATTCGCTTGGTTTCGGATTCTGACAACAGATCGTCCGGGCTGAGAACTGGCCAACCGGCAATCGCCAAGTGTCCCGGGAGATTCGCTGCGCCGAAATACGGTCGCAGAACCTGCCAGATTTCCTCGGAGATAAATGGCATGAACGGATGCAATATCCGCAGCATCCGATCGAAGCAGGTGACGAGCACGTAACGCGCGGCGGCCTGGCGCTCGCCGCCCGCCTTTAGCGGTTCCTTCGCCAATTCGATGTACCAATCACAGAACTCGTGCCACACGAACTGATACACGATTAGTGCCGCGCGGTTGAATTCGTACGCATCGATCGCGGCGGTGACCTCGCGAGTCGCCGTGTCGAGCCGGCTGATGATCCAGCGCTCGGCGAGATCAAGCTTCGATAGTTCTACGACCGGGAGCGGCTGTGGGGCGCCCTCGAGGTTCATCAGCACGAAGCGGGCGGCGTTCCAGATTTTGTTCGCGAAGGCCCGTGACGCCGCCAGCCGATCTTCCGAAAGGATCAGATCGCGGCCCTGCACGCTCAGTTGAGCGAGCGTGAAGCGCACCGCGTCAGTGCCGTACTTGTCCATGATCTCGAGCGGATCGACGACGTTGCCGCGCGACTTCGTCATCTTCTTGCCGAACTGATCCCGCACCAGCGGCGTGATGTAAACGTCGCGAAACGGCACCGCATCCTCCATCGATGCGGCATTGTTCGGGTTCACCTTAAGCCCGAACATCATCATCCGCGCGACCCAGAAAAAAATTATGTCGAAGCCGGTGATCAGCAGACTGGTCGGATAGTATTTCTTCAGGTCGGGCGAGTCCCCGGGCCATCCGAGGGTCGAGAAGGGCCACAGCCCTGACGAGAACCAGGTGTCGAGCACGTCATCGTCCTGACGCAGGTCGGCGCCGCCGCATTGCGCGCACGAAGCCGGCCGCTCTTCGGAGACGATCGGCTCGGGCTTCTCGCAGCTCTGGCACCAATAGGCGGGGATCCGATGACCCCACCAAAGCTGGCGCGAGATGCACCAGTCCTGCAGATTCCGCATCCACGAGAAATAGGTGTTCTCCCAGAACTTCGGATGGAACGTCGTCGCGCCCTGCTCTACCGCCTTGATCGCGCGCCCAGCCAGCGACTCGCCCTCCGCGTCGGGTTTGTTGACGGCGAGGAACCATTGATACGACAGCATCGGCTCGACGATCGTGTCGCAGCGCGAGCAGACACCGATCTTGTGCTGATGCGGCTCGATTTTGGCGAGCAGTCCAGCCGCTTCGAGATCGGCAACGACGCACTTGCGGCACTCCTCGCGCGTGAGCCCCTGATAAACGCCCGCCGCCGCCGCCATCCGGCCGTGCGTATCCATCACCGAGATTTGCGCCAGCCCATGCCGCCGTCCCATCTCGAAGTCGTTGAAGTCGTGTCCCGGAGTGATCTTAACCGCACCGCTGCCGAAGGCGCGATCCACCGCGGCCTCCGCAATTATCGGAATCTCCCGTCCCATAAGGGGCAATCGCACCAGCTTGCCGACCAGGTCGCGATAGCGATCATCTTCGGGATGCACCGCGACCGCGGTGTCGCCGAGCATCGTCTCGGGCCGTGTCGTCGCGACGGTTACCGCGCCCGCGCCCTCCGTCAGCGGATAGGTTATGTACCAGAGGCTGCCCTTCGCCTCTTTGTGCTCGACTTCGAGATCGGAGAGCGCGGTTTCGCATCGCGGGCACCAGTTAATCAGGCGGAAATCGCGATAGATGAGCCCCCCGTTGAAGAGCATCACGAAGACTTTCGTGACCGCGCGCGACAACCCTTCGTCGAGCGTGAAGCGCTCGCGGCTCCAGTCGCACGAGGCACCCAGCCGGCGCAACTGTTCGAGGATGCGATTGCCGTAGCGCTCGCGCCAAGCCCATACGCGCTCGACGAATCGCTCACGACCGAGGTCGTGGCGGGTCTTGCCCTCCTTGGCGATTTCGCGTTCGACGACATTCTGCGTCGCGATGCCCGCGTGATCGGTGCCCGGCAGCCAGAGCGTGTTGTAACCCTGCATCCGTCGCGTGCGCACGATTACGTCGTGCAGCGTAACGTTGAGCGCGTGGCCCAGATGCAACTGCCCGGTAACGTTGGGGGGAGGGAAGACGATAGAGAAAACCTCCCCCTCGCGGTTTGGATCCGCCGTGAAATAGCCGCGATCAATCCAGACCTGGAACCAACGCTCCTCGGCCGCCTTCGCATCAAATGTCTTGCTGAGCTCCAACGCCGCGCAACCCTCCACTGAGAAACCGATACTATCTTAGCGAAGCGCGAGGGTATGGTGGAGTCCACCATTGCGCGCGACAACAGAGCGCACTGCTTTCGGTCAATGAAAAAAGCGCAGCGCGAGGGGATGGAGTCCGCTATCGGACGGCGCTCCGGGCGGCGAAAAAAATGCGAGAGGGGGGACTTGAACCCCCACGAAGTTGCCTCCACAAGGTCCTGAGCCTTGCGCGTCTGCCGTTCCGCCACTCTCGCGCCCGGGTAGATGAATGGGTTTATCGGGGCAGCGGCGCTAATTCAAGCGCGTGGGCTTGAGCCCGAGCGATCCGCACAACAGAATCGAACGAGCCGCAGCTTGAAACTCTCGATCATCATAGCGACGCACGCGCGAGCCGCCGCGCTGGGCCGGCTGCTCGACAGCCTCGTCCCTCAGCTTCGCCGCGAGCGTCACGAATTATTCATCGCGGAGAATGGAACGCCGGCGCCGACCGCGCTCGACGCACAGTTGCCGCTGACTCACCTCTATGAGGCGCGGCCGGGCAAATGCCGCGTGCAGAATCGCGCGATCGCCGCGGCCCGCGGTGAGTTGATCGCCTGCCTCGACGACGACCTGATCGTCTGCGCAGACTACGTAGCTGAAGTCGAGAATTTCTTCGACACCAATCGGCAATTCGCCGCGATGAAGGGGCGCATCCTGCCCGCCGAAGACCCTGCGGTCAAGGTCGGAGAGCTGACCCCCTATCTCGACCTCCCGCTCGTCGACGAGGGCGAGCGCGTGATCGAGGTACGCGGAGTGCTCGGCGCCAACATGGCCTTCCGCGCCGCGGCGCTGCGCCAGGTCGGCCCCTTCGATGAGCGCCTCGGTCCGGGCGCCGCCGGCCACGAGGAGGAGACCGAGATGTCCCAGAGAATCCGGCGCGCCGGCTTCGCGATCGGCTATGCCCCGGCCGCGATCGTCTATCACGAAGTTGATCCGGCGCGCGCTTCACGCGAGCGCTTCATTCGTATCGCGCGCGAGCGCGGCTACTGCCGCACGCTCCATGAGCGCCATTCGCGATGGGCCTCACGCGCCAACCTCGCACTGGCCTGTACTCGCCTGACGGTGGCGCGGATAGTTCGGGCTCCGCTCTCACGCATCGCCCGTGAAGAACGCCGCGCCGCGGTCGCCCGCGGCATCCTCGACGGCCTCAAACGCCGTCGCTAGCAGAGCCCGAGCAGTCTCTACAAATCACGGATTATCCTCAGCAGGTTCGCGTCGTGACTTTCCCAAGTAAATTGCTCCGCCGTCGCCCGCGCGATCGAGCTTAAATCCTCGCGCGCTTCAATCAGCGCATTCAGCCGCGCAGCGAGTTCGCCGACGTCGGTGGGGTCGGCGACGACCAACTCGCGCAGCGCCGGCGCGACCAACTCTGCCGCGCCGCAGGCGCTGCTGCAGAGCACCGGCAGTCCCGCCGCCATCGCTTCCATTACGACGTTGCCGAACGGCTCGAACAGCGACGGCAGCGCGAAGGCGTCCACGGCCGCAAAGAGCCGCTCGATCTGCGCCTGCACCCCGACAAAGCGCACGCGCTCGGCAATGTCGCGTCGTCGCGCCAGACGACGGTACTTCCCGACGCTCTGATCGCTGCCGGCGACGACCAGAATCGCCTCCGACCTGAGCTGCGGCCAGGCCTCGATCAAGAAGCGCAAACCCTTGCGGGCAAAGCCGTTCCCGACAAAAGCGACTATCGGTGCGGTTTCCGGCAGGCGCAATACGCGCCGGACCGCGTTGCGCAGAGGTGCGCGTGCATCGGGCCGAAAGCGTTCGAGATCGACGCCATTGTAAAGCGTCACCGCAGTTGCAGCCGCAAGGCCGAAAGTGCTGAGAAGATCGCGACGCACGAGTTCCGACACCGCGATCGCGCGCTTCAGCGTGGGCGACGCGAAGCCGCGCCGCTCGATCGCGATCTGCGCGCGATGGTACGGGCTGCTTCGCATCGCCGCCGCCGCCACCGGTCCCTGCCACAACCGCGCCGATCGAATATAAATCGAATGAGCGCTGCCGCCTGAGCGCAAGATATCCGCGTTGGCGATCCGCGCGAAGCTGAAGACCAGTGACGCCCCGTCACGCCGCGCCTCCGCCGCCGCCCGCGCCGCAAAGCTGAGCAAGCGCAGCGTCCGTCCGATGCCCAAAGAGCGAACCTGCCGGACCGCAAATTCGGACGTCTGTCCGCGAATTTCAGCCGCGTAGATGGTCACATCGTAGCCCGCCGTGCGCAGTGCCCGCGCCGTGGCGATCAGGTCGCGCTCGGTGCCGCCGCCCGCCGGATCGAAGCGGCGCGCAATCAGAGCGATGCGCATCGGTCACCGGCGCGGGTAGCAACCAGCGGATGTGAGATGACCGTACGCTGAACCGCCGTACGCCATGTGCTAAACTTCAACCGAGGCGGTGGGATGCGGTGATAATCAATATCCAATGTACGAGTTGCCATACCCGTTACCGAATCGACGACCAGGTTTTGCCCGAGGCGACGCCGACTTTCAAGTGTTCCCGATGTAATCACGTCTTTTCGCTCGAACCGCGCCAGCCCGAGCCCGCCGCCACCGATATTATCGATGAGGCGCCGCGTCGGGCGTCGCGCCCGCAGCAGCACGAGCAACCCGCCCCACCCGTGCCAATTGGTTCCATCCCGCAATCGAGCGATGAGAAGCCCGTTGCGGATACGCCTCGCGTGGCGGCCGCCGAGGAAGAGGTTTCCGATCTCTCAGCCGACGCCGCGATCACTGCGAGCCGATCCAAGCCGACAATGATCACCTCGCGCAAGCCCGCTCCATCATTGCCCGCAAAGGCGGTCAGTACTGCGGATTTGCTTAATCGAAGCTTTCCCACCAAAACTGCCGAAGCTCCGTCGGGCGAGAATCTCGCCTTCGACTTTCGTGACGAACCCGCGCCATCGTTGCCGCGACAGGAGCCACTGGGCGGAACTACCGGGACCGCGATCGAGGCTGCCCGGCCTGCGCCAAAAAAAATCGTCCGCTGGGAAGTCGGCGATGACTTGGCGACGGACAATTCGCCGCCAGCCCCTCGCATCGGCGGATTCAGGATCGGAACTGAGCCTTCCAGCGATATCGAAGAGGAATCACTCGACACTGAGGATGAGCCCGCCGCCGACTTCGTCGACGAGGCCGAGGCGCCCGTCTACAATCGCGGCGTCACTCACTCCTCCCGTTTCTTTCTGGCGCTGTTTCTCCTGATCGCGGCGGGCTTCGCCGCGGTTACCTTGACGATCCATGGCGCGCCGGCCGCAGCGCTCGACGCGGCGGGCCGGCTCCCGATCTTGGGCGATCATTTCGCCCAGCCGCTCGCACCCGCGCGGATGGTCGCATTACGCAACGTCACAGCCAGCTATCAGTCGAGCAAAGACGGGCGGCCCGCACTAGTGATCGAAGGCGAAGGGGAGAATGTCAGCACGAGCAGCCTGCACACGATTCAGATCACGGCGCGGATCGTGACGCCGCGCGGCGTGGTCCAGCGCGACGCCTATTGCGGCAACAACCTCACGGCCGAGATTGGCCAGATGACCGCGCACGAGATCGAGTTTTTTCAGCGGCAGCCGCCGCTCAAGGATTTCACGCTCGAAAGCTCGGAACACAGCCGCTTCGTGATAGTCTTTCTCGACCCGCCCGTGAGCGCGCGCAACTTCGAACTCGCAGTAACCGGAGCACAGCCGCTCAACCCGGCAGAGGGCGCGTCGAACGGGGCGTGAGCGCCGCTGCGCGCGTCCTCCAGCAGTTCGCCGCAATCACGCTTCGCTCTCCTGCGCGATCAGCTCCTCATATTCCTCGCTGTCCAACAGGTCTTCGAAGTCCGCCGGGTCGCTCACCCTTATCTTGATCAGCCAACCGTCCCCATAGGGATCTTCGTTGACCACCTCGGGGCTCTCGGGCAAGTCTTCGTTGACTTCGAGCACGGTTCCGCTGACCGGCGCGAAGATATCCGACACCGCCTTGACCGATTCAATTACCCCGAAGGGATCATCCTTGCTGATCTTGTCGCCGACGGCCGGCAGTTCAACCGAAACGATCTCGCCGAGCTGCTCCTGAGCGTGATCGGTAATCCCGACGGTCACCACCGTATCACCAGTCGAGACCCATTCGTGCTCTTTCGAGTACTTGAGTCCTGGCGGAGCCTCCATGCTCTCCTCCTGAGGCGCAGCGCCGCTCGCGATCCGCGCGCGGGCAAACAGTCACTACCCGTGTTTCATGAAGCGCGGCATCCGCGCGCTTGTCAAGATTCTCATCCAACTGCTTCGCCGCTCGACAATCAATCGATCACGGACGCAACTCATAGAGCACTGCGAAGTCATCGTTGACCGGTAATCGGGTGAAGCGTGAGAAGCCCGCCCCGGTCGCCAGCTCGCGCGCCTTGGCTTCACCCATCGCCGTGCCGATGCCCGCGCCACCGTGGGCCAACGAAGTCGTCATGCAATAGAGCGTGCTGACCGAGTAGATCATCTTGCCCATCGGGCGAAGATTCTCGCCAACTTTCTCGGAGACGTTCACTTCCTGCACCAGGTAGGTGCCGTCCGCTTTAAGCGACCGCCGGATGCCCGCCATCAGGCCGGCAGGATCGACGGCATCATGCACCACGTCAAAGGTCGCGACGAAATCGAAGGCGCCGGCCGGCAGGTTTGCGCCGTTGCCGACCTCGAAGGTCACGCGGTCGGCGACACCCTCGGCCGCGGCGTTGCGCCGCGCCCGCTCGATCGATTCCGCATGCACGTCGTAGCCCGCCAGCCGCGCCTGCGGATAGGCCTTCGCGATCATGATTGCCGCCCGTCCGCCGCCGCATCCAACGTCCGCCGCTAGGCCGCCGGAATTCAGCGCGGCGACCACCTGCGGCATCGCGGGCACCCATTTCCGTAGCAGCTTGTGCAGGTAGCGCGTGCGCGAGTTGCGCTCGGCAGCCTCGAAAAACGATTGTGGATATTCCGCCTGCGTGACGCCCTTGCCATTGTGAAACGCTTCGGCAACTTTGGGCGCGACCGTCACCGCCGCTTGCGCCATCTGGAAGTAGCTGGCCACGAAAAACGGCGAGTCGTCGTCAGCCAGCGCCGCCGCATATTCGGGCGTGAGCAGATAGGTTTCCGCGCCGGCTTCGTACTCGACATAGTGCGCCGCCGCCATCGCGCCGAGCCATTCGCGCACGTAGCGTTCACTCAAACCGCTTTTGGAGGCGAGGGCAGCCGCGGTCAGCGGGCCGGCATTCATCATCGCCTTGAACAGTCCCGTGCGATCGCCGATGTAGCAAAGCGCGCCGTGCACGACCGTCGCGACGTCGCCAACCACCGTCTGTGCAACGTGCTTGGCTTTTTCGAGGTCGAGTTTTTGTGTCGAAGCCATTTCGCTATTCCTTTCGTCGACAAAGTTTCGCTTGGAGATTGTCCAGATGCGCGGATCAGCCGAACGCTCGCATCAGCCGGTCATGGTGAGTCCGCCGCTCACGCTCAGCACCTGGCCGGTCATATAATCCGCGTCGCGCGAGGCGAGAAACGCCACAGCGCCAGCCAGATCCTCAGGCTGTCCGAGACGTCGCAGCGGAATCCCGCGCTTCATCGCCTCCAGCACTTTCGGTTGGCCTTCCATCGCACTGTGCAACAACGCGGTTTCGGTCGGTCCGGGGCAGATCACATTAACATTGATGCCGTAGCGGGCGAGCTCGCGCGCGAGCGTTTTCGAAAATCCGATAATCCCGGCCTTGCATCCGGAATAGACCGCCTCGCCGGTGGAACCCACGCGCCCAGCATCTGACGCCGTCGAAACGATCTTGCCGCCGCCGCGCGCCTGCAATTTCGGAATCACCGCCTTGCAGCAATGGATAACGCCGCGAAAATTGATCGCGATCACCTTGTCCCAGGTGTCCGGCGTGCTCTGGAGGAACGGCTCGACCTTGTCCCAACCGGCGTTGTTGACCAGAACGTCGATCCCGCCGAATTCCGCGGCGACGCGCTCGGCCGTAGCCAACGCGCTCTCGAGGCTCGTGACGTCGAGCTTGACGGACATAGCCACATAGCCTGCGGCCTTGAGCTCCTCTGCGGTCGCGGCCGCGGCCGCTTCCTGAATGTCTGCGATCGCGACGCTCGCGCCTTCATCCGCAAGCCGCGTTGCGATCGCGCGTCCGATCCCCTGCGCCGCGCCCGTTACAATCGCGACCTTCCCCGCAAAACGTGTGATCCCCGATGCCATCGTGCGCCTCCGTTTTTGCAACATAGCGTATTCGGCTTGCCCGCGTTAGCTATCCGGCGGCGAGTCGTTATATAGGATCGGGAAACCGAGGAGGACGCAAATCATGCCAGGCGATTACAGCGATTATGAATTTCTGAGGGTCGAAGTGGTCGAGCGCGTCGCCACACTAACTATCAACCGGGCCGACCGGCTCAACGCGGTCAACACCCCGCTGCATCATGAACTTGAACAGGTCTGGCTCGATCTTGCTGCCGACAACGACGTCAATGCGATCGTCTTCACCGGCGCGGGGCGCGCGTTCTGCGCCGGCGGCGACATCAAGGGAATGGCAGAAGGCAGCTTCGTCGGCGCCTCCGGCAAGATCGGGCGTGGGCGCGGACGTGGGCCGATCGCGGCCGCGAATGGACGCCGCCTGGTCGAGAATATGCTCGACGTCGAGCAGCCGATTATCGGCGCCATTAATGGCGACGCGATCGGGCTGGGCGCCACGCTGGCGCTGCTCTCCGACATCACGGTCGTCTCGGAGAAGGCGCGCTTCGCCGATACCCACGTCAAGATCGGCGTCGTCGCCGGTGACGGCGGCGCCGTCATCTGGCCGCTGCTCATCGGACCGCATCGCGCCAAAGAGTTTCTGATGCGCGGGAACTTCATCAATGGCGCTGAAGCCGGACGCATCGGCATGGTCAATTATGCGGTGGCGCCGGAACAGGTCATGAGCAAGGCGCGCGAACTCGCGCAGGAGCTGGCTGACGGTCCCACCTGGGCGATTCGCGGAAGCAAGCTCGCAGTGAACAAGTGGCTCAAGGATCAGGCTAATCTGATCATGGACGCAGGCCTGGCTTATGAAATGATGACCTTCAAAACCGCCGATCACGAAGAAGCGGTCAAGGCTTTCATCGAGAAGCGCAAGCCGAATTTCGTCCGGCCGAAGAGTTAGCGCATCCGCCAAAATGGGTGCGGCGGCGCGGTCCGGTACGCCGCGCCGCCGCACCCATTTCACTACTGATACGAGCTTTTCTTTTAAGCATTATCGGACGCCCGCGCCGAGCACTGGCGAATCGTTCGTCGCATGATCGAGAGTCTTTTCGTGCTGCGCGTAGAGCAGCAATTCCTGCGCAAAGCCCGTCGCGCCGCCCCAGTGCGCGGTCGCCTGCCGTACCTGGTCGGACGACGCGATCGGCCCGCCAAAGTAGGCCTTGCCCAGGGCTTTGCGCACGCCGAGATCGCACGCCGATATGCGCGGACGTCCGAGCGTTCGCGCGAGTATCCACTCGGCCGTCCAAACACCCAGGCCTCTTATCGCAACGATACGCGCGAGTACCTCGTCGTCCGGCAGCGCGCTTAAGCGCTCGAGATCGAGTTCGCCCGCAGCGATCGCGCGCGCCGTATTGACGATGTATTCGGCCTTGCGCGTCGTGAACTGCAACGCGCGAACATCTGCAACCTCGGCATTCGCGAGCACCTGCGCATCGAGGCTATAGACGACGTTTCCTGCAATTTCATGCGGTCGCCCGTAGCGCTCGGCGAGCCGCCGCCGGGTCGTCGCGGCCCAGCGCAAGTTCACTTGTTGCGCACTGATACAGCGGATCAGCGCCACGATTAATTCAGGATGCAGGACAGGACGGAAGCCGTAGTGTTTTCGCGCGAGCCGTTCAATTACTGGGTCGCGTGCACAGAGGTTCGCGAATTCAGGCGAGGTCTGCGGAAAGGATCGCTTGATCGCCCTGAGCACTTTTCCCGCGTGAGCTTCCCGCTCGACGACGACTTCGAGCCGGGGCGCCGCGATCGTTCCCACAACGCGCGCAGCATAAGCGGTCGAATCACGATCAAGCCGGATCGTCCGCAACAGCCATTCGCCGTCCCAACGATCAAGCAGGTCGTCACCCGAACGCCGAAAGCCCGCGAGCGTCTGCGCAAAATCAAGCGGCCCTTCCAGACCCAGCTCGAACTTGCCGAATTCCGCCATACCACTCTCTAGACGGATACGCCCTTATGCGCGCTTAGTCATCAACGCATTGGCCTCTTGATGACTCATCAAGTCGCCGTTGGAGTTCGAGCTCATCGGCGAATCCTCAATCACGAATAGGGGAAATGATCGACCGGCACTCGACTTGACGGATCATCAAGGGCCGCGCGGACAAATCCGGTGATGAATGCTAATGGTGACCTATGGATTTCAACTACAGCGACGAGGATGAGGCGTTTCGGCAAGAGTTGCGCGCGTGGCTCGCGGTCAATGCCCCTCACGACCAGATCCAATCGTTGGCCGGCGGCTTCGAGCAGGACGAGGACGATTTCCGCCGCAAGCTCGGATGGTTCCGCAAGCTCGCGGCGGGCGGATGGACCTGCGTCGATTGGCCGCGCGAGTTCGGGGGCCGCGGCCTGAGTATCCTCAAGACGGTCATCTACCACGAGGAGCTGCAGCGGGTTAACGCGCCCCTGCCCTTCATCGGCTCGGGTCCGTCGTTGGTTGGGCCTACCCTTATGCAGTGGGGGACCGAGGAGCAGAAAAAGCGTTTCGTGCCGAAGATCATCAGCGGCGCCGAAGTCTGGTGCCAGGGCTATTCCGAGCCGAACTCCGGCTCCGATCTCGCCTCGCTGCAAACCCGCGCGGTCGAGGACGGCGATTACTTCCGCATCAACGGGCAGAAGATCTGGACCTCGCAGGCGCAATATGCCGACTGGGCTTTCGTCTTGTGCCGGACCGATCCCGCGGCGCCCAAGCATCGCGGGATCAGCTATATCCTCGTCGATATGAAGACGCCCGGCATCACAGTGCGTCCGCTGGTGCAGATGAGCGGCGCGACGGGCTTCAACGAGGTTTTCTTCGACGACGTGCGCACGCCCAAGAAATTGCTGGTTGGTGAAAAGAATCAGGGCTGGCAGGTCGCGATCGCCACCCTGATGTTCGAGCGGGGCGTCGGCGGCGGCGGCCAGCCGCTTATCGCGGTGGTCGATGAGTTGGCCGCGCTCGCGACGCGCATCGATCGCGACGGCCATCCGGCGTCGAAGGACGCCAGCGTGCGGCAGAAGCTCGCGCAGTTCAAGTGTGAAGCCGAGGCCCTCCGCTACACCAATCTGCGCCAACTGACGCGGCGGCTGCGCGGTTTACCGCCCCGCTCGGAGGGCTCGATCATGAAGTTATGCGCAACCGAGTTGAATCTGCGCATAGAGATGTTTGCGATGGAGCTGCTCGGCCCCTTCAGTCAGATGGAGTTCAAGGCGCCGCTGGCGCTCGACGAGGGGCGCTGGCTCTACCGGATGCTGAGCGCCCGCGGCGGCACGATCGCGGCCGGCACCAATCAGATTCAACACAACATCATCGGTGAGCGCGTCCTGGGATTACCCAAGGGCTAGCGCTTCGTGACGTAGATCATCACAAAAAATCCGCGGACTATTCTAGTGGGACTGCCGCTGCCGATGATCCAGAGTTTCGGCGACAAAGGCCGTAATATGACCACGATCGGATGATGCCCACGCGGTCTAAATTAAAGATCATTTTACACGTCCCGGCCGCGTACCTGCCCCCGAAGAGTCTTGCGTTACCCCCGGTGTAGCCGCCTGCGCTCTCTTGACCGTAGAGCAGACCCGTACCCCGTTTTCAAGCAGGGTCTCCCTGTCAGGCGGTCCCCACTTTTGGATTAAGCTATCGCGAGGCTGGCCTACCCAACTCTGCATCTTGTCCCCGAGCGAGCGTCTCGTGCTACAAGCCGCCGCAGAAAGCAGAACCACCACCATCACGTATGCAGCAAAACGCCAGTGTCGTCTCATTTGAAGGCATCTTACCAGCGAGGCGCGCGGATTGCCGTAAGCTCGCCCCACGCAAGAGAAGCAGCGGAAGTGGCTGCGGCGGCTAAGCGGGCGTGGCGAGCGATACGCGAGACGCAGGCGTCAATCAGATTCAGCGCGACATCATCGGCGAGCGCGTCCTCGGCTTGCCCAAGGACTAACGCTTCGACCCGCGGCCAAGCCCGACACGGTTGACATCTGACGGGTTGATCAAGTCCGGGGCGACCCAGCCGTCGAGGTCGTACTCGGCCATGAAACTCTCAACAAACGCTTTAAGTTTCGCCGCATCACCGGTCGCAACCGCGGTCGGCAGATTCTCGAGCCGAATATTCTCGTAATTGCCGGCATAGTTGCGTTCGTATAATTCGTGCCGCCCGCCGAATTCGCTCCCGACCGCATCCCAGAGCAACTTCAAGAGTTTGACCCGTTCGACTGCGTCATAGCCGTTCGAGCCGCGCAGGTACTTGTCGAGGTAGGGTCGCAGCTCCGGCGTCTTGAAATCGATCGCGTGCGAATTGAGATAGATCAGGCCGCTCGAGATCGTCTGTTCGGCGATCTCCTTGATTCGTGGATAGGCGATCGTCGCCAAAAACCGATAGGCCATACCGTAATTGAGGTTCGGCTGCACGGCGCCGTTAACCCAGGGCTCGGGCGATTTCACCATCGCATCCGACAAGCCCCAGAAGATATTGCGCCAGGCCAGCACCTCGCCGACCTGCACCTGCGCCGGGCGCGTATCGATGGAACCGATCGCTTCGGCGGCTTTCAGGATCAGCCCGGCGAGAAAATCGAGCTTGACCGCGAGCCGCGTACAGCCGTGCAGCGTGAAGCGCGGAGTAAAACCGGAGGCCGGGAAAAAACCGTTGGCCTTCTCCAGGTCGCGATAAACGAAGAGGTTTTCCCACGGCACCAACACCTTGTCCATGATGAAGATCGCGTCGTTTTCGTCCACGCGTGAGGAGAGCGGATAGTCGAACGGACTGCCCATCGTCGCCGCGGCAAGTTCGTATGACGGACGGCAGATCAGCTTTACGCCCGGCGTGTCCATCGGGATCATCGCGAACAGCGCCATCTCGGGCCGCCCCAGCGGCGTTGGCCCGTAATAGCCGATGAAGTTGCTGTGAGTGAGGGCGGAGCCGGTCGCCACCACCTTGGCCCCGCTGACGATCACGCCGGCGTCGGTCTCCTTTTCGACATGGACGTAGACATCCATCACGTCGCCGGGCGGGCGGCTCTTGTCGACGGGAGGATTGATGATCGCGTGATTCAGGAACAGACAGCGCTCCTGCACTTTGCGATACCAGTTCAGGGCGTTCTTTTGATACGGCGCGTAGTAGTCAGTATTGGCGCCGAGCGTGCCGGTCAGGCTGGCCTTGTAATCGGGCGAGCGGCCCATCCAGCCATAGGAGATCCGCGCCCATTCCACGATCGCATCGCGACTCGCGACCAGTTCGGCAGTATCGCGCGGGACGCGGAAAAACTTCTGCGTGAAGCCGCCGTTGCCGGTATCGGTCGGGCAGGTCAGCAGCCCTTGGCGGGCCGGATCGTGCAGAGCGTCATACATCCGCGCGAGCATACGCGCCGAGTTGCGAAAGGCCGGATGCGCGGTGACATCCTTGACCCGCTCGCCATAGATCCAGACCTCGCGCGAATCGCGCAGGCTCGCGAGGAACTCGGCGCCGGTGAAGGGCCGCGTCGCGTTCTCCCGGCCTTCGAAACGGGTAGTTTCTGCGCCCGCGATCGCATCGCTAGCCTGACTCATCGTGCTACCTCTTCCGCGGCAGACTAGCGCAAAATGACCTCGCTACAGTACCGGCCAGGCTAAAAATACGAATCCGACCAGCGCGATAAAACCGCCGCTCCAGACCTCGCCATAGCGCTCGAAGCGGCCCCGGCTCACGCGCTTCAAGCCGACAATCGAGCCGACACAGAGCACGACATAGGTCATGATCGTCGCGGCCCCAAAAACCACGCTCATCGTGAGCACCAGTGCGGCGCCGTATTTGGCCGCCGCAAAAAATGCCGGGATGCCTTCGACCATCGGCGAGGAGCCCAGGATCAGAATCAGCGCGGTACGCGACTTCCGGAGCTCTTTGCTCTTCTGTTGATGATCCTGGGAGCGGGACGGGTCGGGCGGAGTCGGCTCTCCGGCTCGTTGCTCGCGCCAGGCCGCCAGTGCGATCCACGCGCCGAAGCCAATCAGCGCCAGGCCCGCCAGCATATCGACGAGCCCGCCAAAGCGCCGCGCAGCGGCAACCCCGGCGATCCAGGCGATCGCGGCGATCGCAAGCGTCGAGCTGACGTGCCCGATCCCCGCCCGTAGCGCGACCCCGGCGGTTTCGCCCAGTGTCCAGTCCTCGCGGCGCGCCAGCACGGTGATCGGCAGCCAATGGTCGGGCACCATCGTGTGCAGCACGCCAACCGCGCCGACCGCGGTGATTAAGAGGGCCGCCGAAACTTGAGGCGCCGCAGCGCTCATAGATACTTGGTGATCTCGCTGAACTCGGCCAGCGATTGACGCTGCTCACGCTGCATCGGTCCCATCGCCCGTTCGAGACACTGGCCGACGTGGTCCTGGATGAGGGTACGCTTCGCCTGGCAAATCGCCTTCTCGACGGCATGGAGCTGCTGTGTCACGTCGAGGCAGGGGCGGCCCTCCTCGATCATCGTGCAGATGCTGCGCAGGTGGCCCTCCGCGCGGTGCAGGCGCTTGAGGATCTCCGGATGGCTCTGATGAAGCTGCCTATCCTTCATATTCCGCATATCCTATCCTCCCGGACTGGATATGCAAGCTCGACGCACTCCGGTGCTCGATCTCAGGCCCTCCATACCGTCGCTGGATAGTGAACCGGCGGCGCGTGTCGAGTTGACGAAATAAGGGCCGAAACTTCGCCAAAAGATCAATTCGAGCCGAGCAGCTCGGCGCGCCTGCGGCCGACGGCTCGTTCCACTATTGTGTTTTTGAAAAAATCAGGATTATTCGCGGTCCAGAATGTAACCGCGTTATCAAACACAAATGCGCGCAAAGCTTCTTCATTAATTATTCCGTGCTCTACGAGTTCGTAAGTTTCCTCGGCAATCTTCGCCATATCGGGTACATCCCAATGACCGATGTCGGAGCCATAGAGCGGCCTAAGCCGAGCATCGAATGGAATCCCGCGCGCGTTGAAGGCCATCGCATTGAGCGGGTCATCGCCCTCGCAGCCGAAGTAAAACTTCTCGGTGAAAATTTTGCGGAGGTCTTCGGCTGATTGGATACCGCTCTTTCCGAACTCGTCGAGCGGGATATCTGAGGAAATCGTTCCGGCCGGGACGGCGCCTAAACCCCGAAGCATCCGCAGGTCGCCATCGGTCTGACGCCGCGCATAATGCGCCACCAGGCTGGCGAGGAGGTTTTGGTCGACCAGCGCGGGATCGAGCGACTCGCGCATCGCCTTGCCGTTGCGCTTATGCCAGTGACTGATCAAGTCGCAATAGCAGATAACCGCCCAGGCCACCCCGCCTTCGAGGAACCCGAAGCGTAGTTTGGGGAAACGTAGCGGCACGCCCCCCAACAAGAGACCCTTGCAGATGGCCTCTGCACTCGCGGCAAAACTGCCGACGTGATTGTAAACGTAATTGCTGTAGGACTGGCGGCTGCCCCAGGTATAGCCGAGCGAATGAAAGGTCGGTGCGATGCCGAGCTCCTGGCACTTGGCCCAAAACGGATCGTAATCGTAATCGCTGTCGATTCCGTATACATCGAGAGTGTAAGCGGACTGGGCGGCGGCAGGATATTTTCGCGCGATGCTCGGGATCGGCCGTTTGACGAAGCTCGCCATCATCGCGCTTTTCATGCCGAGTTCCCCAACCGCGAATTCGAGCTCTGCGATCGCCTCCTGCGGCGTATGCATCGGAATGACCGCAGCGGCCGTGAGGCGATCGCCAAATCCGGCCGTCATGTCCGCACGCATGCGATTTAAGGCGCGACAAGAGGCGCGCCGCAGCTCCTCGTCCTCGATTTCGATCAGGGTAAATCCGAGCGTGGTATAGAGAACCGAATAGTCGAGTCCGAGTTCATCCATCCGCTCGTATAGCAACTTCGGCAGCATCGCGGTCGCGCGATCGAGTGTGTTGGCCGCGGGGATGCCCCACCACGGACCGCGCGTTATTCCGCGCTCACGCGCTTCGGCGAGGCTCTCGCCCGGGACCACTGGGCTGCCATCAGCCGAGCGCCCGCCCGCTTGCAGGTTTGAGTAGGCTGCGCGCAGCGCGAGGAATCGCTCTGCCGTCTTGGGCCCGCTCTCGGACTTGATGTACTCGGCCAGAACATTCGGGTTCTCGATCGTGTGGCCGTCGGAATCGATGATCGGATGATTAAGGCGGGCGCGAATTTGTGCAGACTTGGAAGCATGAGGTGCGGTCATGTCCTTACCCCGCGCGTTTCAATCTATCCGGACAGCTTGCCGGATATAGGACTCCAAGGACAAGATGCGCCCGCAACGGGTACTGACTTACGTCAGTACCCCGCAACTGGCGTGCTGGCGATCCACCCGGTCGAACCATAGACTGGCAGGGAATAAATCCCGGGGAGTGATTGATGGATTTCAACTTTAGCGAAGAGGCGGAGGCCTTCCGGCGGGAGTTTCGGGCGTGGCTCGAAGTCAATCGGCCGGAACCGCGTCCTGACGACGACCAGATCGCGGAATTTCTTGAAGCGGGCAGCGCCGGCTACAAGACTCGTCTTGCCTGGCATAAGAAGCTGCACGCGGGCGGATGGGTCGGCATCACCTGGCCCAAAGCCTATGGCGGACGCGGCGCGACGCTCGAACAGAGCATCGTCTTCGGCGAGGAGCTGGGACGCGTTAAGGCGCCCACAATGGTCAATGGCCTCGGCATCGCCCTGGTCGGCCCCACCCTGATGCACTGGGGCACTGAAGCGCAAAAGCAGCGTTACTTGCCGAAGATCCTCTCCGCCGATGAGATCTGGTGCCAAGGCTACTCCGAACCAAACGCCGGCTCCGATGTCGCCGCGTTGCAGACCCGTGCGGTCGAAGACGGCGACGATTTCATCGTCAACGGCCAGAAGGTCTGGACCTCCGGCGCCCATCACGCCGACTGGTGCATCCTGCTCGCCCGCACCGACAGCGCTGCGCCCAAACATAAGGGCATCAGCTATCTACTGGTCGATATGCACAGTCCCGGGGTCACGGTTAAGCCGCTGGTGCAGATGACCGGCGATCGCGGTTTTAACGAGGTCTTCTTCGAGGATGTGCGGGTGCCCAAGGCGAACCTGGTCGGCGAAAAGAATCAGGGCTGGCAGGTCGCGGTGACCACCCTGATGTTCGAGCGCAGCAGCATCGGTTCTGGGCAGGTGCGCGACACGCTGAGCGGACTCAAGGAGCTGGCGGCGATCGCGCGCCAAACCTCGCGCAACGGCGGGACCGCCTGGGAGGACTCGAGCGTCCGCCAGAAGCTCGCGGGCTTCAGTTGCGAGGCTGCCGGCCTGCGCTATACGAACCTGCGTCAGTTAACCCGCCGGTTGAAAGGCTTGCCGCCCGGCCCCGAAGGCTCGGGCAGCAAACTCGCGGTCAGCGACCTCAACCTGCGCATCGCGAAGTTTGCGATGGAGCTGCTGGGGCCCTACAGCCAGTTCGAACGGGACGCCGGCTTGTCCCTCGACGGCGGCAAATGGAGCAATCGGATGCTCGGGGCGCGGATGATGACGATCGCGGGCGGCACCAGCGAGATTCAGCACAACATTATCGGCGAACGCGCGCTGGGCCTGCCCAAAGGCTAACATAGGAGGGAGCGAGCGAGTCTTTACCTTGGCCGCACGTCCAGTGGGTGGCCGAGTCCGCGAGGCTCAGCGAAAGACACGACTCGGCCGCCCCTTGGAGCTGCGTCAAGATTCCTGATCAGCCGCCGATTTTCTTGACAAATTCCTTTCGACCGTAAATATTGTCCGTTGACAAGTATTCTGTCCCACACAATGAGTCCAAAGGTGGAAAGCACGGAGGTCAAAATGTCGAGTGCGCTCGAAGCCACGCCAACTGCCGTCAGGCAATCAGTAGATCAATTTGACGTTATCATTATCGGCGCCGGGGTCACCGGTCTCTATCAACTCTACCGGATCCGGCAGCTCGGACTTTCGGTACGGCTCTACGACGATGGCAGCGGCGTCGGCGGCACCTGGCACTGGAACCGCTATCCAGGCTGCCGCTTCGATTCAGAGAGCGAAACTTACGGCTACTCGTTTTCGAAGGAATTGTATGAGGAGTGGGATTGGAAAGAGCATTTCTCCGCCCAGCCGGAGAACGAGCGTTACCTTAATTATGTCGCCGACAAGTTCGACCTGCGCAAGGACATTCAGCTCAATTCCCGGGTAACGTCGGCAGTTTATGATGAGCGTGAGAATCGGTGGGACGTTGGCTTAAAGGATGGCCGGCGGGCGCGATGCCAGTTTCTGATCGCCGCGGTCGGCATCCTCTCCGCGGATTTTACGCCGCCATTCGAGGGCGTTAAGGACTTCAAGGGCGAAACCTTTCACACTGGCCGCTGGCCCCAGGAACACGTGAACCTTGCCGGCAAGCGCGTCGCCGTCATCGGCACGGGACCGACGGCCGTCCAGCTCATCACGGAGATCGCGAAAGAAGTCGGTCAGCTTACGGTCTTCCAGCGCACGCCCAACTACTGCGCGCCGTTGCGCAACGGGCCGGTCAGCCCGGAGACCCAGCGCCGCTTCAAGGAGACCTATCCGGAAATCCACAAGCGGATTCGCGAGACCCCGGCCGGATTTATTTACGACTTCGACTACCGCTACACGATGCAGGTGCCGCGCGAAGAGCGCCTAGCACTGTACGAGGAGCTCTGGGCAAAGCCCGGTTTCTCGAAATGGCTGGCCAACTTCCACGACATTATGACCGATCGCGTGGCCAACGAGGACTTCGCCGAGTTCGTCCGCAACAAGATCCGTGAGCGCGTCAAGGATCCGCAGGTGGCAGAAAAGCTCGTGCCCAAGGACCATCCATTCGGATCGAAGCGTATCCCGCTCGAAAGCGGCTACTACGAGCAATTCAACCGCGACAATGTGCTACTCGTTGATGTCCGTGAGACCCCGATCGAGCGCATCACGCCCAAGGGCATCAGGACCAGCGAGAAAGAGTACGAATTCGACGTCATCATCTACGCGACCGGTTTTGACGCCGTCAGCGGATCGTTGACCCGCATGGATATTCGCGGGCTGAAGGGACAAACCTTCAAGGACACCTGGGCGGATGGTCCGCGCAGCTACCTAGGGATGCAGACCGCGGGCTTCCCGAACTTCTTCATGGCGATTAACTCCGCCTTCTGCAACTACCCGGTCTGCGCCGAGCTGGTGGTCGATTGGATTTCCGATTGCATCGCTTACATGCGCGAGAAGGGTCTGGCCCGCGTCGCGCCCACTCCGCAGGCGGAACAGGCATGGGTGGAACACACGATCGAGATGGCCAACCATACGCTGCTGAGCGGGGCGGAATCCTGGTTTATGGGGTCGAATATTCCGGGCAAGAAGCGTGCATTGGTCCTCTACGCGAACACGGCGCCGAACTATCGCAAGAAGGTGCAGGAGGTTGCGGCGAGCGGCTACGAGGGGTTTGAGTTCGCCTAAACTCCACGCGATCGGTTTGCCCTGAGCGTGCGCAAGATCAGTTGAATAATTCGCATCGGGCCGCCGTCCAACTTTACAGGACGGCGGCTTCGGCTTCCGTCCTCCGATTGCGAGACTCCTCCCTTTGCAATCGGACAGTCGCTCGCGCCAGAGGGCGGCTGATATGACGGGCCTTGATTGAGTATTCCCCCTCGATCAGTGGCCCGTTTTTTTGGGAATTATTACGGACTTGACACCATTGGTTGATTTAGGTGTAAAGTCTGTTCATGATTAGCCTTCGACAGATTCACGAGCAGTACAACACTCAGGATGCTTGCCTTGAATTGCTGGTTAGCTTGCGCTGGCCGGAGGGGGTGCGCTGCCCGCGCTGCAATAGCGCGAAGGTTTTCAAGGTAAAGAATCGCGCTTGGAATTGGGTCTGCAAAAGCGGCGCTGAGACCGTAAATCGGGAGACGGGCGAAGTCTGGCGTTGCCATAAGAAGAATGGCTACCGCTTCTCGCCTCTGGTCGGCACGGTGTTCGAGAACACCAACTACCCGTTGCCAATTTGGTTTGAGGTAATCTACCTCATTTGCCAGTCCAAAAAGGGAATGAGCGCGCTTCAAATCCAGCGGATGCTCAAAGAGAGCGGCAGGCCAACCGCTTACAAGACGGCCTTCTACATCTGCCATCGTGTGCGCGCGATGCCGGATAACGGCAACGACTTCTCTAAGCTTATGGGTCAAGTCGAAGTTGATGAGGCATACATCGGCGGCAAAGAGAAGAACAAGCACGCCAACAAGCGGCTCAATGCTGGACGCGGCACGATCGGCAAGGTTGCCGTTAATCGGCGCAATCGCTCGCAAGGGTAACGTCGTCTGTCAAATCATCGAAAAACACGGACGCCAAGACGCTCAATGGTTTCGTCAACAAGGTTGTGAGCGACAAGGTTGACTTGGTAGCGACCGATGAGCACAAGGGCTACCATTATCTGAGCGCCATCGGTTATCCGCATGAGAGCGTGAACCATGGCGCTGGCGAGTATGTACGCGGCGAAGTCCACACCGCGAACCTTGATTCCTTCTGGGCGTTGCTCAAGCGTGGAATCATCGGCACTCAGCACAACGTCAGCAAGCAGTATCTGCCGCTGTATTTGAACGAATTTTCGTGGCGGCATAACAACCGCAAGAATCCAGATATTTTCAAGGCGGCATTGGCAGGATGCTGAGGCGCTCGAACTGGCGAGCGCTCCTGCATCGCGCCGCCAGTAAACCTGAGCAACTGGAGTTTTGGAGTTAATAAATGCCATGAAGCCAGAGGGTCGCAAGAACCCCCTACGCCAAAACCAATAGTAATAAAACTGGCTATATAAAACGCCACTTCCTCTTGCACCATATAGAGTTTGTCAACGCAGTTCTTGGGCTTACTGGCCTTGCGCTTATAATTGTCGGTGGTGTGTGGGGTAATTTTCGTCATTGGATTTTCGCTGGCCTTGCAGCTTTGGCGCTTTCGGTACATCTTCAATATCGGCACAAGACATACAAAAAACAGAACCCGAATTACTGGATGGTAATTTCGTGTTTGACTATATTTTTCGTATTCTTTATTCCTGACGCATTTCAGCTCAGTGAAACGGTATTTGCACGACCCGAACCCTTTAGAATACATATCTCCGGACCGGTGCTCATCAACGGCTACCTTCCATTGATCCCGTTTGCGCCACGCATGTTGGTGTACCGTCTCGACAACAAGAACGTCATGTCGCCCGTGGACCCGTATGCTCCTAAAGGTCACAAATTTACAGCCAGTACCATCTCGGATTGAAGATTTCGGGGTAGAAACCGGTTCGCCGGACGGCGGCTGGACAGAACTTCAAGTACTGCCAATTCCGGCGGGTAAGCTATATGAACTCTCTTCGTCGCTGAAAGGTGCCGTTCGTTGGGATGTATCCAAATATGACCTTGAAAAGAGCCTGTGAGACGGACCGCTCGCCAGTCGCACTGCAACGAAAGACGGCTGGACTCTACTAGAGTGCCCCTCGTATCCATGTTTACAGCCTTATCTGCGAGTGACGTTACGCGACACTGCGGGCTTGAGGCGAAGGTTGTCTTAGATTATGAGCGCACAAAAGTTCCGAGGAGTTATATCCTGTCGGGCGGCGTGAAAATTTAGGTTCCCGACCTAGGTCCAGATCAGCCGCGAGACTTGACGGGTAGTGTCGGTCAAGTGGTGGAAAAGCAGTAAGCATCGGCCAGGCGACGAGTTGAGCGGTTGAAGTATCAACTTGCTATTACGCTGCCTCCGGTTGTTCGCTGATTGTGGTCAGGTCGTGCCAGCCGACGAGGCGGCG
>DATGHL010000051.1 GCA_035308025.1 Candidatus Binataceae bacterium | reverse complement strand
CGGACGATGCGTATCGACCTCGCCGGGCTGCCACAAGTCGCCGCCTGGATGGAGCGGATGCGCGCAATTCCTGCGGTTGCAGCGGACCACCAGCGCGCAGCGAAAGCGTGGCAGGGCGTCCACAATATCGCGGCGGAATTTGAGGGCCCCGATGGCCGGATTCACTGGCGCGACAGCCGCCTGGAATGGCCCGTGCGCCATGGCTTTATTGATCTCGTCGCGCGCGAGTTCCACGCCGGCAGGATGCTGTTCCCGCCCGACGCGGCCTGAACGATGGAGCGCGAATAACGGAGGCTGCGATGCCGGTCGAATACATTCCACGCACGCGCGAACTCTACAAGCAGTACGCTCCCTACAAGTGGGTGGTGAACGCAGATCCGCCGCCATGGACGCCGTTGCGCAAGCCGATTGCGCAATGCCGCGTCGCGCTGATGACCTCGGGCGGCCTGCTTTATCGCGACCAGCCGCGTTTTCATCGCGAGGACGCGAGCTACCGTGAGATTCCGAAAAGCGCGACTCAAAACGATCTCGATATTTGGCATTTCGGCTACCGCACCGCCGACGCGGAAGCCGACCATAACTGCGTCTTTCCGCTCGCACGGATGCGCGAGCTCGAGGCCGAAGGCAGGATCGGCGAACTTGCAGATCCGGCTTACAGCTTCATGGGCGGAATTTATTCGTCACGGAAAGTTCGCACCGAGCTTGCGCCGCGGATCGCGGATGAGTTGCAACGGGCGCGGATCGACGCCTTTTATCTCGTCCCCGCCTGACCTGTCTGCCATCAGTCCGTTGGACTGATCGCGCGGGTTGTCGAAGCGGCAGGAATTCCTACTTTGTGTATGACTTCGGCGCTGGATATTACGCGCGCGGTGAACCCGCCGCGCGCGGTCTTCGTGAATTTCCCGCTCGGGCATCAGACCGGCAAGCCGCATCAGCCCGAGCTGCAGCGCACGATCGTGCGTGACGCGATGCGCGCCTTCGAGACCATTACGCATCCAGGCACAATCATTGAACTGCGCTACGTGTGGGATCCCAACGATCGCGGCTGGGAACAGACTGACTATACCGGCAATTTCCTGGCGCCACGGCCCGAAAAAGAGGATGCCGATCTGATCGAAGCTGAGCGCCGCGCCCGCTTTGCCGACGCCAGGTAACTGGCGTTCGAGCGATCCGCGATTAGCCGGCTTCCGCCGATCTGGAGCCGGTCCGGGGACGTCGTTCGCGCGCGCTAAGCTCAATTCCCGCCCCCGCGAAATGCGCGGCCAATAACTTAATCGCGGCTTCCGGCGTAGCGACGACCGTCAGCGCGCCGTAGATTTTGGCGGGCGCTATCAGGTTGTCACGAAAGACCCGCAGCAGCCGCCGCCAGCGCTCGCCAACCAGGATCAGCGGCCGAGCGCCCGGCGTGCCGACCACCAGCTCCTGCCAGGCAAAGACCACCTCGGCCAGCGTGCCGATTCCACCATGCATCGCGACGTAGCCGTCCGCGCGATCAATCAGCCAGGTGAAGCGCTCGTAAAAATTCGTCGTCCGAATTTCGTCGACCACATGCGCGTTGACGACACTGCCAAAGCGGTCCAGGGTGACGCCGGTGACATGCGCCCCGGCCTCCGCGCCGCCGCGGCTGATGGCCTCCATGACGCCGTCGTAGCCGCCGGTCATAAGGTCAAAGCCGGCCTGGCCCAGCAGCTCGCCCATACGCTGCGACTCGGCATAGAGTCGCCCACCCCGCCGCGCCTGTGCGCTGCCGAAAACCGTAATTACTGGCCGCGCCGGCGACCCGCGCTCCGGCTTTCGCGGCCGCGGATGCTTGTGGTTGGCCGCTGAACGCCCGTTTTCACGCTTCATACGTCTCTCATCCGCGAACATCATATACCTTATCCGAACGCCGCTCGCGGACTTCCTTCGGCTTGGCTCAGAACGAAGCTGCCTGCTCGGCGCGCGGCGCGTCTAACGTTGATGCGTCGGGTATGCGCGCATCAGGGCGTGCGGCGAGCAGACGAGGTGCGCGCGCTAACTTGCGCGCCACCGGAATGGCTGTCACCTTTTTCGCACTCGCACGGGAAAATGAAAGTCAACTTGTCAGCAAAGCCCAAATCAACTCGCGAGCGCGACCGCGACGCCTTCGCCCCGGCCGCGCGCCACGGCCTCTACGAGGCGATTTTTCGCCGCCGTGACGTCCGCGCGTTCCGGCCCGATCCGATACCCGACGCCGTGCTCGCGCGCGTACTCGTCGCCGCCCATCACGCCCCCAGCGTCGGCTTCACGCAACCATGGGACTTCATCATCGTGCGTGATCTCGAACGGCGGCGCGCAGTCAAACGCCTGTTCGAGGAGGAGCGGATCAAAAACGCCGCGCAGTTCTCCGGCGCCCGCCGCGAGAAGTTTCTTGCGCTCAAGCTCGAGGGAATTATCGAAGCGCCGTTGAATATCATCGTCACGTGCGAACGCGAGCGCTTCGGTCCCGGCGTGCTCGGCAAAACCGGTATCGCTGACGTCGAGCTTTATTCGACCTGTCTCGCCGTCGGTAATTTGTGGCTCGCCGCGCGCGCTGAGGGGCTGGGAGTCGGTTGGGTCAGTATCCTGCGCAATCGCGAGGCTCAAGCGCATCTTCGCCATTCCGCGCAAGATCGTAGCGGTCGCGTATCTCTGCGTCGGCTACGCGAAGTCCTTCCCGCGCCGGCCGATCCTCGAAACCGCGGGATGGGCCCCGCGCATACCCCCGCGACGCCTGCTCCATTTCGAGTCGTGGCGCGACGAGGGCGCGGCAGCGAACAGCGAGATCGCGCGGATGGTGCGCCAATCCGCTATCTGGCGAAATATCTTCCCGCGCACCAGCTAACGGCGCCGCTTCGCCGCCATTTCGCCTTCGCCTTCGCGTCTAAGCATCACCGTCAGCGGCGCGGTCCAACGACAGATCCGCGAGCAGCCGATTGAGCATCAGCATGACATGATTCTCCGCGCGTTCAATTTTCAATACTTCGTCAGTCATCGTGACACCGCCTTGAAATGCGAGAAACCTTGGCCCTTAGTCGATCTCGTATACCACGGTTACATCCTCGAACAGCGGATGATTGCAGAGGGTGTGCGCAAAGCTGAAGCCGTGACGGCCCAGGCCGTCCCGAAAGGGCCCATGATCGGAATCGACCAAGCGTTGCATAACCTGCGAAATTGTAGCCCGGTGGCCGGCTTAATCGTAGCCGAAATCCAGCCTTTGACTAACTTGCTTGTGTTGAGTTGAGCGAAAGTGGAACAATTTCATAAGTGACGGCGATGGAAAAGCGACCGGAAGGAAATGCCGTCGTCAGGGAGCGCGGCCTCGCCTATGACGATTTCAAACGCCGCTACCTGAATGCCGGACAGCCGGTCATTCTGACCGACGCGATCAAAGACTGGCCGGCGTTGACGAAATGGACGCCGGAGTTTTTCGCGAATCAGCACGGTGATCGCACCGTCGAGATCGAAGGACGCTCATACACGCTGCGCGAAGTGGTCGCGGGAGTACTGGATCCGGCGCGCGCCAAAACTCCTTACATGCGCAACAAGGATATTGATCGTCTGGTCCCCGAGCTCATGGCGGATATTGAGCCTCATCCGATCTACTGCTCGCCGAACTGGCTTGATGGGCCGTTTTCCTGGGGGCTGCATCGCGACTTCCGTAAAGGTTCGTGGCAGCTTTACATCGGCGGGCCGGGGATGGGTTTTCCGCATCTGCATTACGATTTGGGCAGGACTCATGCATTCCTGATGCAGATTTACGGGCGCAAGCGCTTCATGATGTATGCGCCCGCGGACACGCCGTACCTGTATCCGTGGGAGAACATTCCGAATCTTTCTTTGATCGAAGACCTCGAGCGCCCCGACCTCGAGCGGTTTCAGTTATTTCCTAAGGCGGTCCGTTACGAATGCGAGCTTGGTCCAGGCGACACCATCTTCGTGCCCGGCGGCTGGTGGCATACGACGAAAATCGAGATGCCCTGCATCACGGTATCGTTCAATATCGCAAACGCCTCGAACTGGTCGGCGTTTATCCGCGAACAGTGCCGCGCGCTGTCACCGCGGGCAAAACTCAAGCGCGCCGGCTATCTGCATCTTCTGCGAATAGTCCGGACGGCGCTCGAGACCTCACACCGGTTGGCTGACCGCGGCTCCGACGCGAAAGTCTAAAATCAGAACCCTGACGTTACGATCGACCACGCTGAACGGTTAGTCGCCGCCAGCACCATCTCGCCGACCCGGCGGGTCCAGAATCCTGACGTGCCGAATTCACCCCTCCAAGCCTGGATGCGCCGGGTGAAGCGCTGGAGCTGGTATTCCATCGTGTAGCCGATCGCGCCGTGCACCTGATGGCCGACACGCGCGACCGCGCCGGCGGCGTCGCCCGCGCGAGTTTTCGCGATCGCGGAAGCAAACAGTGCACCCTCGTCGGTGGCCAGCGCTTGATACGCTTGTTGCGCCGCGACGCGAGCGGAAGCGACCTCGCCGGCGGCCGCGGCCAACTGATGCTGAATTGCCTGGAAGTTGCCGATTGGCCGTCCGAACTGCTGGCGCTGAGTTGCGTACTCGACCGTGATCTCGAGGACGCGAGTGGCGGCGGCTGCAAGTTGCACTGCGCGCGCTGCCGCCCCGCGTGCAAAAATTTGTTCGCGCGCGACGGGACCGCCGACGGCTAGCGGCTGCACCGCCTTGAAGTGAACCGTATCGCGCGGCTCCCCCGCAAGATTGGAGCCCGCAACGATCTCACCGGACTTCGGATCGAGCAGGACGAGATCGCCGCCCGCGATCGCGACGACCCCCGAGGCATCGCGCGCCCAAGGCACGCGTTCGAGGATTCCGCTGACGCGTTCGCCGTGGCGCGTGAGTTCTTCGCCGGGCGCGAAGGCTACAAGCGTGAGAACTCCGGCAGGAGGCTCGAAGCCTTGCGCGGCAAGCAACGATCCGCCGATCGCCATCTCCGCGAGCGGGATCGGCGCGGCGGTCGATGCGGCGGCGCGCAGGAGGGCCGCCTCGATCGCGAAAGCCTCGCCAGGGTCGCCAGTCAATGCGGCGGGCTGGATCATCCCCTGCCCTTCGAGCCGCTTCCAGACCGCAGCGGGCCAGACTCCGCGCGTCGCGGCTTCGACTAGCTCCGGCGTGAGCGCGTCAACGATGGTGCGGCGGGCGGTTTCTTCGATCAGCGCCAGATCGTTCATCAGCGCAGCCCCATCTCGCGCGCGATGATCCCGCGCAGAATTTCGCGGGTCCCGCCGCGCAGTGAATAAGACGGCGCGGAAAGCACCGTCTCGGCGAACAGGCGATTGAGATGTCGGGTGGAACCCGGATCCGCCTGCTCTGCGATTTCACCGAGCAGTCGCTCGCCAATGTCCTGCTCGAACATCGAGCCGGTCTCCTTGACCAGTGCGGCCTCGAAGTTCGGGGACTCGCCGCGACCGAGCTGGGCCGCGACCGCCATCGACATCCCGCGCAGCGGCACCAGTCGCGCGATCAGCGAACCGATCAGGGTGGTCTGCTCGGGCGACGGTGTGCGCCGCGCGCTCGCGACGAAAGCTTCGAGCAAAACGAACGACGAGAGAAAGCGCTCGGGGCCGCTGCGCTCGAACGCCAACTCGCTGATTACCTGCGACCAGCCGGCGCCCTCCTGTCCCAGGATTGAATCGGCCGAAACGTGGACATCCTCGAACAGAACTTCGTTGAAATCGTGCTTACCGGCCATGTTGACGATCGGGCGCAGCGAGATGCCCGGGGTGTCGAGCGGGATGAGCATCTGGCTCAAGCCCTGTTGCCGCGTGGCCTCGGGGCCTGTGCCAGTCCGGCAGAGCGCGAGCAGGTAGTGCGACTGATGGGCGTACGAGGTCCAGATCTTGCGCCCGTTGATCACCCAGCCGTCACCGTCGCGGGTGGCGCGCGTGCGCACGCTGGCGAGGTCGGAGCCGCTCTCGGGCTCGCTCATCCCGATCGCGCAATAGCATTCGCCGCGCGCAATCGCGGGCAGGAGCCGCTCGCGCTGCTCCTCGGTGCCGAAGCGCAGGATCTGCGGGCCGGTCTGCCGATCGGCGATCCAGTGCGCCGCCGAGGGCGCTCCGGCCGCGCAGAGCTCCTCGACGACGACATAGCGTTCGAGCGAACTGCGTTCGCCGCCCCCGTAGCGTTTAGGCCAGGTCATCCCGATAAAGCCGGCAGCGCCGAGTCGGCGGCTAAAGGCGGCGTCAAAATGGCTCCAGGAGTCGGCATGTGGAGTCTTCATCGCCGGGTCGGCGGCGAGGAACTCGCGGATTGCGGTGCGGACCGGCTCCAACTCCGGGTAACTCGAACTGACGTCGAACTGCGGCGTTTTCATTTCACGGCACCTTATAACTTGGGATGGAGTATCCGAAAGGCCGTCCCCACGCAATCACATCGGGTTCGTGGGCGTTGACGTGGGTCCGGCCGCGCGGCTAGAGCTTAATCCAATCAATCCAGCCTGAAGATCAATCCGGAGTGTCGCAATGAAGTTTGGTGTGATGTACGATTTTCGCAACCCGTCGGCCTGGCGTCAGCCGGAACCAGCGCTCTACAAGTCCCATCTAGACGCGATCGTGCGGCTCGAAGAGCTGGGTTACGATAATGCCTGGCTGACCGAGCATCATTTTGTCGAGGACGGTTACAATCCGTCGGTGCTGCCGATTGCCGCCGCGATCGCCGTGCGCACCAACCGCATACGAATCGGAACTTTTGTGCTGCTGCTGCCGTTTCATAATCCGGTGCGCGTGGCGGAAGACGCGATCGCGGTGGATATCCTGTCCAACGGCCGCTTCGATCTCGGCGTCGGACAGGGCTATCGCGCGGAGGAATTTCAGGCGCTGAACATTCCGCGGCCCGAGCGCTCGGCGCGCCTCGACGAAGGGCTCGATTTGCTTCATCGGCTCTTCACCGAGCGCGAGGTCAGCTTCGCGGGCAAATACAATCGCGTCACCGGCATGACACTCTATCCACGCCCGGTGCAGAAAGACGGCCCCCCGATCTGGGTCGGCTGCCGCACCGCGAAGGCGACCGAACGCGCGGCCCGAATGGGCTTTCACCTGCTCGCGACGCTCGGCCCCGATCCGGCGATCCCGTATCATGCGGCGCTCGGGAAGCTCGGCCGCGATCCGAAACAATTCAACGTTGCGCAACTGCGCGCGGTGCATCTGGCGCCGACCGCCGATCAGGCATGGAGCGAGGCCGCGCCGCATCTGCACTACATGATGACGCATTATGATCAATGGCTCGCCGAGGCGAACGACGCCGCGGGCGACAAAGAGGTGTGGAAGATCAACTCGCCGGCGGATTTGCGCGATTCACCGATCGCCGAGGGACTGATGATCGGAACAGCGAAGGAAGTCGCGGCCAAGCTCAAGAAGTTTCGCGCCGAGTATGCCTGCACGCACTTCATCATGGCGTCGCAACTGCCCGGGATGGATCCGCGCGTCGCAACGCGATCGCTCGAACTCTTCGCGCGCGAGGTGATGCCGGATTTTCACGACTGATTGCGCAGTGCGCGACTGAGTGAACGGCGGCGCGGACGAGGCTAGTTGATCACTTTATCGGCGCGCAGCTCCGCGAGCTGCTCGAGCGGGATGCCGGCCTCGCGCAGCACTTCCTCGGTATGCTCGCCGAGCGCCGGCGGGCGGCGCCGGAATTTTGCCGGCGTCTCGCTGAAGCGCATCCCAGGATTCACCGTCCGTACCGCTCCGGCCTGCGGATGCTCCCAGATGGTGAAATTCTCGTTGGCGACGATCTCGGGATCGCTGAAGAGCGTTTCATAGGTGTGGACCGGCCCGCCGGGACAATCCGCCTCTTCGATAACCTTGAGCCAATGCGCGCTTTCGCGCTCGGGGAAGAGTTGCGCGATCCCGCGCAGACAGGTGCGCAGCCGCTCTCGCCGATCCGGCACGTCCCACCACTCGGGATGTCCGACGCCGGCGAGCAAGCGCTGCCACTGATCATCAGTATACGGCGCGATGCTGACGTAGCCGTCTTTGGTGCGGAACGGATCGAGGCTGCCATTCTTCGGCGTCTGATGCTTGTACTCGTCTTCCGGAATGAAGGCGTAACCGACCATCGTGTCATTGGCGACGAAATTCAGCATCGCCTCGACCATCGGCACACGGAGGTATTGGCCGACGCCGCGGCTGCGGGCGGCGTGCAGCGCGGCGACGATGCCGATTGCTGCGGTCAGGCCGCTGATTTTGTCGGCGAGCACGGTTTTAACCGCCGTGGGCTTGCCGCCCGGACCACCCTGAATGGCCGCCATTCCGGTAAAACCCTGGATGACCGGATCATATGCGGGCGCGTCGGCCATCTCGCCATCGGGCGCAAAGCCGTGGATCGCACAATAGACGATCTTGGGGTTAATTTTGCGGACATCCGCATAGCCGACGCCGAGCCGATCGGCAACGCCGGGGCGGTTATTCTCGATCATCGCATCGCATTTGCCGGCGAGCCGCCGCACCAGATCGCGCCCCTGCTCCTGGCGCAAATCAATCACGATGCCGCGCTTGTTGCGGTTGAACATCAGGTAGTAGGCGCCCACACCATTCTTTCCGGGCCGCGTGATCAGCCGCGTGGTGTCGCCGGTCGGCGCTTCAACCTTGATGACGTCGGCGCCGAGATCGCCAAGCAGCATCGTGCAGAAGGGTCCGGAGACGGCCTGAGTGAGATCGAGAATGCGAAATCCAGCGAGCGGTCCGTCGGCCATTTCGGTGTCCCCTTGTGAAGATCCGGCGCGCCCGTTGGCGGGCTAGATGATTACCTTGTCGGCGCGCAATTCTTCGATCGTCTCGCGCGCGATATTCGCCTCGCGCAAGATCTCCTCGGTATGTTCACCGAGCAACGGCGGGCGCCGCGAGATGCGCGCCGGCGTTTCGCTGAAACGCCATCCGGGGCGTGGGGTCCGCACCGGACCGGCCTCAGGATGCTCATAGGTCGTAAAGCTTTCGTTGGCTACGACCTCGGGATCGCTGAACAACGTCTCGTAGGAATGGACCGGGCCGCCAGGGCAATCCGATTCCTTGAGGATCTTGAGCCAATGCGCGGTCTCCTGCTGCGGAAATAGTTCCGCGAAGCCTTTCAGGCATGTGCGGATCCGCTCGCGGCGACCCGGAATCTGCCACCACTCGGGATGGCCGACGCCAGCCGTCAGGCGCTGCCATTGCGCGTCGGTGAAGGGCGATATGGCGACATAGCCGTCTTTGGTGCGGAACGGCTCGATGCTCAGGCTGTTGGGGACCTGATTCTTGAATTCGTCCTCGGGAACAAACGCATAACCGATCATCGTATCGTTGGCGGCAAAGGCCATCATCGCGTCGAGCATCGGGACGCGGACGTACTGCCCAACGCCGCGGTTGCGCGCGGCATGTAGCGCCGCCACGATACTCAGCGCCGCGGTCATCCCGCTGATTTTATCCGCGAGCGCCATCCGCACCGCGACCGGCTTCCCGCCGCTGCCCTGCAGCGCAGCCATCCCGCTGTGGCCCTGAATCACCGGGTCGAAGGCGGGCGCGTCGGCGCGCGGACCCTTGGCGCCAAAGCCGTGAATCGCGCAGTAGACGATCTTCGGGTTGACCTTGCGGATGTCGGCATAGCCGATGCCCAGACGATCGGCGACCCCCGGCCGGTTGTTCTCGATGATCGCGTCGCAGCGCGCTGCAAGCATCTTCACCAGGTCCACGCCGCGGCTCTGCTTGAGATCGATGACGATGCTGCGTTTGTTGCGGTTGAAGACCAGAAAGCCTGCGGCGACGCCTTTTTTGCGCGGCACGCCAACGCTCCGTGTCAAATCGCCGGCGGGCGGCTCGACCTTGATGATGTCGGCGCCGAGATCGCCAAGCGTTTGCGTGGCGAAGGGGCCGGAGACCACCTGCGTCAGGTCAAGAATCCGAAACCCTGCCAGCGGTCCTTCAGCCATTGTTCCAATCCTTCTCGATGCGCTCGAACGGGTCGATGCGCGCGAGCGCCGGTGAGATAATCAGATGCCTGATTAACGCGTGGACGCGCGCGCCGTCAAGCCACCGCCCTAAAATGATCACTTGAGGCGGGCGTGGGCGAGCGAGGGCAACTCGCGGCGGACGCGCTCGAGATAATCAAGATCGAGCGGCGCCACGACCACGCCCTCCTGATCGCCTGCGCGGGCGAGCACGCGGCCCCACGGATCGACGATCATCGAATTGCCGTAATCACTGAAGCCGTGGACGTTGGCGCCAAACTGCGCCGGCGCAATCACGAAGCACTGGTTCTCGATCGCCCGCGCGCGAATCAACGTATCCCAGTGAGCCTCGCCAGTCGGGAATGTGAAGGCGCTGGGAATCATCAGAAAGCGGGCGCCGGCAAACGCCAGGCGCCGGTAAAGCTCGGGGAAGCGCAAGTCATAGCAGATGCTCAAGCCGACTGTGCCGAGTGCGGTCGCGGCGGTAACCACTTCCGTGCCGGGAATTTTTGCGTCGGATTCCTTGATTGTCACGCGGCCCGGCAGATCGACGTCAAAGAGATGAATCTTGCGATACGCGGCCAGACGCGCGCCGTCCGGGCCGAACAGCGCCGAGGTATTGTAGCGCCGGCTCTCGCCCGGTGCGTGCTCGGTGATCGAGCCGGCCAGCAGATGGATTTCGAGCTCGCGAGCGAGTCCCGCCATTAGCGTGAGGGTCGGTCCTTCGAGGGGCTCGGCGGCCGCAGGTTCGTCGCTGCGCTTGCCGCGCCAGTTGAAGACTTCGGGCAGGGCGACCAGTCGCGCGCCGCGCGCGGCGGCGAGCCGAATCAAATGATCGGCCTTGGCGAGATTCGCCGCCTTGTCGCTCGAGGTCGTCATCTGGATCGCGGCCGCAAGATGGGTCATTGCCAAGGCCTCGGGGTTGCGACTGTCAGTAGCGCGGCGTAGCGGGATCGACCGTCGCCGACCATTCGTCGATGCCACCGCTCAGGTTCGACACGCGCTCGAAGCCGGTGCGCGCCAGATACTGCGCGACCTGCGCACTACGCATCCCGTGATGGCATACGACGACCAATTCGACGTCGGGGTCGAGCTCGGTCAGCCGTGACGGGATTTCGCCCATCGGAATATGTACCGCCCCGGGCAGAGCGGCGATGCGGAGCTCCTCGTGTTCGCGCACGTCGAGCACCGTGATCGCGTCGCCGCGATCGAGCCGGCGCTTGAGTTCTGCGGGTTCCAGTTCGCCTACTTCAGCCATCGTGATTTCACGTCCCTACTTGAGAATGGATGATCGATCTTGGTTGCGGAACCAACGGGTGTCAACGAGACCAACGGCGGTTGCGGGGATTGCTCGACCCGCAGACTTGCTCTCGATCCGCGCAGCGGCCCGCGCTCCGCTTGTGTTAGCGTTGACTGTTAACAGATTCGTAACGTAGCGTTGAAAATGCGGCGCGACGCTGCTTTCCCGCGATCCTCATGACCCACCTCAACAGCGACTATCTGGTGATCGGCGGCGGCATCGCCGGCCTGCTGTTCGCCCTCAAGGCCTCCGAGACCGGCTCGGTCACCGTGCTCACGAAGGCCGCGAGCAGCGAGGCTAACACCGCCTATGCCCAAGGCGGTATCGCCAGCGTCTGGAGCGTCGACGATTCCTTCGAGTCGCACATCGACGACACGCTCCGCGCCGGCGCCGGGCTGTGCGATCGCGCGGCGGTCGAGGCGATCGTGCGCGACGGTCCCGCCGTCGTGCGCGAATTGATCGCGCTGGGCACTCGCTTCACCAAGGTCGAGGAAGGCGGCGAACACGAGTACGATCTTGGTCGCGAGGGCGGCCATTCGCATCGGCGGGTGCTCCACGCCCAAGACCTTACCGGCCGCGAAATTATGCGGGCGCTCGGCGAGGCGGCGGGCGCGCGGCGCAATATCCAGATGCTCGAGAATCACGTCGCGATCGACCTGCTGGTGGAACAAGGGGCGGACCAGCGGAGCGAAGCGCCGCGAGCAGGCGAGTCCGCGAGCTGCGTTGAGCGAAACGTGTCTGCGACGCGTGGCCGAAGTCAGACCGCAAAGGGCAGGGCCGGCGCATGCTGGGGCGTCTATGCGCTCGAGAAAACCACGATGGCGGTACACAAGATCGTCGCGCGGGCGACGCTGCTCGCGACCGGGGGAGCCGGTAAAGTCTATCTCTACACGACCAATCCCGACGTGGCCTCGGGTGACGGCGTTGCGATGGCCTGGCGGGCCGGCGCACCGGTCGCCAATCTCGAGTTCTACCAGTTTCATCCAACCTGCCTGTATCACCCCGACGCGAAGTCTTTCTTAATCTCCGAAGCGCTGCGCGGCGAGGGCGCGATCCTGCGGCTGCCCGACGGCACGCCGTTCATGAAGCGCTACCATCCGGACGCCGAGCTCGCGCCGCGCGACGTCGTCGCCCGCGCGATCGACTCGGAGATGAAGCGTCGCGGCCTCGACTGCGTTTACCTGGACATCAGCCAGCGGCCTGCCGCCTACATTCGCGAGCGCTTCCCGAATATCTACAAACGCTGCCTCAGCTATGGCTTCGATCTGACGGCGCGGCCCATCCCAGTGGTTCCAGCGGCGCATTATATGTGCGGCGGCGTCACGACCGATCTCGCGGCGCGCACTGCGATTCCGCGGCTCTACGCCGCGGGTGAAGTCGCGATGACGGGACTGCACGGCGCCAACCGGCTAGCGTCGAATTCGTTGCTGGAAGCCGCCGTGATGGGCCGGCGAGCGTTCGCCGCCGCCCGCGAGCTCCTGCGGCACGATCGCTCTGCGCCGCCGGAATTTCCCGAGTGGGATCCCGGCAACGCGATCGAGAGCGAGCAACGCGTGCTGATTACGCAGAGCTGGGAAGAGATTCGCCGCCTGATGTGGAACTACGTCGGCATCGTGCGCAGCAACGTGCGCCTCGAGCGCGCGTTACGCCGCATCCGGATGCTCGACGAGGAGATTCACGGCTACTACTGGGACCATCGGATCGACTCGGACCTGATCGAGTTGCGCAACCTCGTGGCGGTCGCCGAATTGATCGTGCGCTGCGCATTAACGCGCAAGGAATCGCGCGGCCTGCACTACACGACCGATTATCCCGAACACAACGACGCCCACTGGCTCACGCCGACCGTAATCCGACATTAGCCCGCCGTCGCGTCTCATGGTCTCCGTTGCGATGTGTATGGCAACGCACTATCATACACATTGAGGATCGGAGATGCGGACCAACATCGAAATCGATGACAAGCTGATGAAGCAGGCGATGCGGCTTTCAGGGGCGACGACCAAGCGTGAAGCGGTGCAGCGCGGCCTTGAACTGCTGGTGCAACTGAAACGCCAGGAGGAAATTCGCCACTGGCGCGGCAAGCTCAAGTGGGAAGGCGACCTTCAAGCGATGCGGCGCGATCGTTGAGCGCGATTCGTGAAGCTCGTGGATTCGTCGGTGTGGATCGATTACTTCAACGCGCGCGCAACCCCTGAGACCGATCTGTTGGACCGCCTGCTATCGACGGAGCGTCTGCTAATCGGGGATCTGATTCTGACTGAAGTGCTGCAAGGGTTCCGCTCGGACGCGGATTTAAGCCGCGCGCAAGGGCTGCTGGCGGCCCTCGAATTTCGGCCGCTGGCCGGCCGTGAGATCGCAATTGCCGCCGCGCAAAACTTCCGCTCGCTGCGGGCGATCGGCGTGACCGTCCGCAATACGATCGACACGCTGATCGCGACATTTTGTATCGCCGAGGGGCACGAGCTGCTCCACAATGACCGCGACTTCGATCCCTTTGAGCGCCACCTCGCCCTCCGCGTCGCCCGCCCCTAGCCAAGGCGTGGCCTGAATCTCGATCATCCGCTTGTTCAAAAGTCTAATGGCTGTTATACGATGGATGAATCTCTGATTAATGCGATTAGAGGTCACTAACTGAGAAAGAGATCTTAGTGATGAAATCATCGGTTATGAGAATAAACGAGTACCTGACTGCGCTCATGCTGATTTTCATTTGCGCAAGGTCAGCCGATGCCGCGATTCTCTTCTACGATAATTTCACTGGACCGGTCATTGGACCGGCGTGGACAACCGCTCTTCCCGACGCGTGGCAAAGGACCCCACAGACTTCTGGAACCGCTACCTACATCGGCGCACCCGGTTTTGTCTCCTTCGGGGTTCTCGACGGTGCCTCGGTGCTCAAGCTGGACGATATTCTTAACGATGCGTCAAGGGTCGGATGGTCCTCGACAGCCGTCATTGCTCCCACCAAAACACCAATAATTTGCGAGGTGCGCTTCAACACACTGACGCTCGGCCCGACCACCAGCATCGACGGTTTTATGGAGCTCTGGCTGCTGGACGCGACCGATCAGACGAAATACGACAAGGTTTCTCTAGTCGCGCCGGAGTATGGCTCCGGTCGGGTTTTCGACGCTTTCAGCAGTGTTACTAATGCCCACCTCGACAGCGTGGACGCGGGCAGCGACTTCACATTTGCGGACAACACCTGGTATCGGATGGTCCTTACGGGCTCCATGACTCAAGGACTCCGCGCGGAAATTTGGGACGACTCTGGAAAAATACTAATCGGAACCGAGCTGGGGCATTCGCTTAGTGCCTATTCGTCCGGCTTCCGCGTGGGAATTTCGCAGGTGATGGGCGCGCCAGGAGCCTTCTATCCAACCAATGTTGCGATTGACTACGTGGAGGTTCTAACCGGCGCCAAATGACTTCTCTTCGGCGTGAAGCGCTGAGCGGCCCTTGGCGCGCCTGACTACTTTCTAATTGAGCAAAGCTGAGGCTGGGGGCACCGCGACCTCCGCCCCCGGGTAGCTAAAGGTCAGCTTGTCGTCAGCGAGGTCCACGATGACCTTGCCGCCTTTGGCGAGTTTGCCGAAGAGCACTTCGTCCGCGAGCACCCGTGCGATCTCATTCTCGATCAAGCGGCCGAGTGGACGCGCGCCGAAGCGATGGTCATAGCCATGCTCGCCGAGCCATTTTTTCGCCGCCTCGGTGACTTCGAGAGTGACCTTGTTCGCGGTCAGACGTTCGCGCAGTTCGCCGAGAAACTTCTCGACCACCTGCTCGATCACGACGGGGCTGAGCGGCGCAAACTCGATTATCGCGGAGAGGCGGTTGCGAAATTCCGGCGCGAACATCCGATCAATCACCGCCTTCGGCGAGCCGGTCGAAGTCGCGGCGCCAAAACCGATCATCGCGCGCGAGAGTTCCTGCGCGCCGGCATTGGTCGTCATCACGATGATGACGTTGCGGAAGTCGGCCTTGCGGCCGTTGTTGTCAGTCAGGGTCGCATGATCCATCACTTGCAGCAGGATACTGAAGAGGTCGGGATGGGCCTTTTCGATCTCGTCAAGCAGCAGCACGCAATGCGGGGTTTTGTTGATCGCGTCGGTCAGCAGCCCGCCCTGGTCAAAGCCGACGTAGCCCGGCGGCGCGCCAATCAGGCGCGAGACCGTGTGCCGCTCCATGTACTCCGACATGTCGAAGCGCAGGAACTCGACGCCCATGACCTTGGCCAACTGGCGGGCGACTTCGGTTTTGCCGACGCCGGTCGGTCCGGCGAAGAGGAAAGCACCGACAGGACGATCGGGATGCGCCAGGCCCGAACGCGCCAGCTTGATCGCGCGCGCGACCGCCTCGATCGCCGAATCCTGCCCATACACAACTTTTTTGAGATCGGGTTCGAGGTCCTGCAGTCGCGAGCGATCGGTTGACGATACCGTCCGCTCCGGAATCTTCGCCATCCGCGCCACTGTGCGTTCGGCGTCGCGCACGCCGACCGTAACGGTCTCGCCCTTCTTGCCGCGCAGATGAGCCGCGACCCCGGCCTCGTCCATCACGTCGATAGCCTTGTCAGGGAGGAAGCGGTCGTTGATATAACGCGCGGACATCTCGACTGCGGTGCGAATCGCTGCGGCGGTGTAGCGGACGTTGTGATGCTTCTCGTAGTAGCTCTTGAGGCCGTTGAGGATCTGCACGGCTTCATCGGGAGTCGGCTCGCCGACGTCGATGCGCTGAAAGCGACGGGCCAGCGCTTTGTCGCGATCGAACGACCTTTTGTACTCCTGGAAAGTTGTCGAACCGATGCAGCGCAGTTCGCCCGACGCGAGCGCCGGTTTGAGCAGATTCGACGCATCCATGGTTGAGCCGGAGGCCGAACCGGCACCGACGATCGTGTGAATCTCGTCGATGAAGAGCACGATCCGGCGGTCACCCGTCGCCGCCTTGATCACGGCCTTGAGCCGGGCCTCGAAATCGCCGCGAAAGCGCGTCCCAGCGAGCAGCGCGCCCATGTCGAGCGCATAAATCTGGATGTCTTTCAGCGCCTCCGGCACACGCCCGTCATGCACCGCCAACGCGAGACCCTCGGCCAGCGCGGTCTTGCCGACTCCCGCCTCGCCGACGAAGATCGGATTGTTCTTGCGGCGGCGCAGCAGGACGTGAATTGCGCGTTCGATTTCGGCCTTGCGGCCGATTAGCGGATCGATCGCGCCCTTGGCCGCGCGCTCCGCCAGATTGATCGCATAGGTCTTGAGCGCCTTCGCCGGCGAGAGCTTGGGCGCGCCACCCTCGTCGCTATCGCCTTCGGTGTCGGCCCCGCCCTCATGGTCCTCGTCGGTGTCCTTGGTCCCACGCACTTCGCGATCCTGATCGGCGCCGGTCTTAGAGACGCCGTGGGAAATAAAATTGATCACGTCGAAGCGCGTTACACCCTGCTCCAGCAGCATCGCGACCGCGGGCGCCTCGGCCTCCTGAAAGAGCGCGACCAGCACCTGCGAACCGTTGACCTCCTCGCGCCCGGACGACTGCGCGTGGAGCGCAGCCCGCTGCAGAGCGCGCTGCACTCCGCTCGCATAATGCGGTTGCACCCGCTCGCCTTTGGGTAAGCGTTCGATCTCTTCGTCGAGATAATTGAGCAGTTTCTTGCGCAGCGCCGCGAGGTCGGCGCCGCAATTCTCGAGCACGTTGCAAGTCGTGACGTCGTGCAGCATCGCGTACAGCAGATGCTCCAGGCAGACGTACTCGTGATGGCGATTAAGCGCCTCGGTCATCGCGAGCTGCAGCGTCACCTGCAACTCGCGGCTAATCATCACGCCGGGTGAAGCCATAATTCCAGAATACCATTGCGACGGTTAACGCACGGCCGCGTTTATTCCTTCTCCATCACGCACTTGAGCGGGAATTGACTGTCGCGCGCCAATTCCTCGACCGTGCGCACCTTGGTTTCCGCAATCTCGAACGGGTACACGCCCGCAATGCCCATCCCGTTCTGATGGACGTGCAGCATGATGCGCGTGGCTTCGGCCTGTTGTTTGTGGAAAATCTGCTTGAGAATTTCGACCACAAATTCCATCGGTGTGTAGTCGTCGTTGAGCAGGATGCACTTGTAGAGCGCGGGTTTTTTGGTCTTGGTCTGTTCTTTCGTGCGACGCTCGGTGACGATGCCGCCGTCACCATTGTCCGCGTCGCGGCTGCGCGCGATTATCCTGGCCATCTCTTGAACCTCTGCCGCCGCTGCGATCACTACTGGAGAGTTTATCAGAATCGTGCGCCCCTCGCATCGGATCCGGATCGCTCTGCGCAGCAGCGCTCCGCTGATCAAGAATCTTAACGCAGCTCCAGGGGGCGGCGGAGTCCGCGACGCGCGGCCAAAGACAAGACTCGCTTGCTCGCTCCGCGCAGTAGCGCTCCGCTGATCAGGAATCTTAACGCAGCTCGCAGACTCGCTTGCTCGCTCCGCGCAGTAGCGCTCCGCTGGCGGCGGCGGCTAAGCTCACAGACTCGATGGCACGAACCCCGGGGATAGCGCCTGGCGACAGCGGCGCCGCTGAAGTCGAGATCACGATCGTCGAGCGGATGCGTGATTTCGGACGCGACGACTGGGACGCGCTGCTCGCTGCGGACGACTCGCCCTTTCTCGAATGGGATTGGCTGGCCGCGATGGAGGAGTCGAAAAGCGCGACGCGCAAGACCGGCTGGGCGCCGTATCATCTCGCAGCCCGCCTCAAGGACAGCCGCCGCGTTATCGCGGCCTGTCCACTCTATCTCAAAAGCCACAGCATGGGTGAGTTCATCTTTGATCAGGGTTGGGCGGACGCCGCCGAACGCGCCGGGCTCCAGTATTACCCCAAACTGCTGGTAGGTGTGCCCTTCACTCCGCATACCGGACGCCGATTTTTGGTCGCGCCGGAGATTGATCGCCCCACGATGGTGCGCGCGCTGGCACGGGCCCTCGCGAGTCTCTGCACTGATAACAAACTCTCCTCGGTGCACGTCAATTTCTGCGCCGAAGACGAAGCCGCGGCGCTCGGGGAGTTCGGCTTTCTGGAACGTCTGGGCTACCAGTATCACTGGGTCAGCGCCGGTTTCACGACCTTTGACGATTACCTCAACCAACTCAAGAGCAAACGGCGCTACGCCGTACGGCACGAGCGCGCGGCGCTGATTGGTCAGGGGATCGAGGTGCGCGCATTGGTCGATAGTCAGATCCCCGATGCGATGTTCGATGAAATCTACCAAATCTATCTCTCGACGATCCAGAAGCTCTACTGGGGCCGCCAATACCTGACGCACGACTTTTTTAATCTGGTCCGCGATCATTTCAAACGCTATCTCTGCTTCATTGGTGCATGGCGGGGCAGCGAGCTCCTCGCCGGTACGATCAACTGGCAAAAGGCAGGAGTCTTTTACGGCCGCTATTGGGGCAGCTTCGAGGAGGTGCGCTACCTGCACTTCAACGTCTGCTATTACGCGGCGATCGAACATTGTATTGCGAGCGGCATCCAGCGCTTCGAGCCCGGCGCGGGCGGCGAGTACAAATGGCTGCGCGGCTTTAACCCGGCCCTCACCCGTAGCATGCATTTCGTTGCACACGACGGCTTGCGCAAGGCGATCGCAAATTTCCTCGCGCGCGAACGGCGCGAGGTCGAACGCTGGATCACCGAGGGTCACGAACGCGGTCAACTGAAGGCGCCCCCGCCCTCCAACGTCGAGAACGCGTAACCAGCGCAGGTGCCCCTATGACTTCGGATATTCCGCCGACCGGGAGCGCAGAAGCGCCGTTGGACATCGCGCGCCGATTCGCTCCGCAGATCATCGAACGCGCGGCCGAGTTCGAGGCCGCCCGGCGCATTCCGGCGGACTTCGCGCGCAAACTCGCCGAGGCCGGACTCTATCGCCTGACCCTGCCGGCGGAAATCGGCGGTTACGAGCTTCATCCTAAGGAGTACGTGCGCGTGATCGAGGAGCTCGCCCGCGCCGACGGCTCGCTCGGGTGGTGCGTCATGATCGGGACGACCAACGCCCTGCTCGCCGCGTTCCTGCCAACTCAAACGATGCGCGAGATTTTTGCGAGCGACCCGCACGTCATTACCGGCGGCGCGGCGGCGCCCTCGGGTAAGGCGCTCCCTGTGGAAGGCGGTTACAAAGTTTCCGGCCGCTGGAAATGGGGCAGCGGTTCGCAAAACTGCGCTTGGCTAGACGCCGGCGCGGTTGTGGTTGACGCCGCCGGCGCGCCGCAGATGCGTCCCGACGGCCAGCCGGAAATCCGGACCCTGTTCTTCGCCGTGGACCAGGTCGAGATCATCGACCTCTGGGAAACCTCCGGCCTGCGCGCCACCGGCAGCAACGACTTTCAGGCGACCGAGGTTTTCGTGACGAAGGAGCGTTCGCTCGTCCTCGGCTACGCGCGTCGCGTTGTCGATCGTCCGCTCTACCGGATGCCGTTCTTTGGCCTGCTCGCGGTTGGGGTCTGCGCGGTGGCGCTCGGTATTGCGCGGCGCGCGATCGACGAGTTAATCGCACTAGCGGTGCGCAAAACTCCGACATGGGAGCGCGACCTCCTCAAGGACAGCGTGCGCGTTCAGACCGCGGTGGCCGAGGCTGAAGCAGCGCTGCGCTCGGCGCGCGCCTTCCTCTTCGAGACCATCGACGCGGCCTGGGATTCTGTGCACATGGGCCGCCGCGCGCCGCTCGAACTTCATCGCGACCTGCGGCTCGCCGCGGTCAACGCCGCGTGGCAGTCGCGCAAAGCTGTCGATCTGGCCTACGACCAGGGCGGCGGCTCATCGATCTTCGCGAGCCATCCGCTGCAGCGATGCCTGCGCGACGCCCACACCGTCACGCAGCACGTGATGGTCAATCCCGCGATGTGGGAATCGACCGGTCGGCTTTTTCTCGGCACGCGCAAACTCCCGGCGATGTTCTAGGCGTTTCATGTTCTGAAGGTTCGTGCTCGGGGTGCAAATGTTCTGCGTTCCCCTCCTCCGATTCCGTTCGCGGCCGGCAGAAATAGACCGCGCGGAGCTTCACGCGCGCGGGCGCGGATCATAAGCTATCAATGCTCCAGTGGAGAGGCGGCCGAGTGGTCGAAGGCACCAGATTGCTAATCTGTAGAGGCCGTTTTGCCAGATCAGTTCAGGCCACAGAACCCTTGTGAATCAAGGGTTTTTCCGCTTCTGATCTCCTGCCAGATCATCTCACGCGAGATCATGTTGGACACTTTTGGACACTTAGCTGAAGAAGGAAATCTCGACTTTCGTGGCTCGATGACGAAAGACTTCGGGGCCAGAAATACCTTCAGAGGCTTGCTCGCAAGCCGGAGATGGCTCGATTAACAAATAGGATAGGAACAGCTCGACCGGACCTCAGGCGCTCAAACACCAACGTTCGTGATTTCCCACGCATCGGGGCCTGATTGGGACATCCTCGCACCATGGCGCTTTCCAATAGCGAGGAACTTCTCCGAAAGAGATGTTGGCGTGTGCCTAAAAGTGACTTGCAACTCTCGTCTAGACGAATCGGCTCGCGCGTCGTCTATTATCCCGAGAATCTCATCAACAAATGAGGGAGTTACGGCGTCTATTCCCGCGAAGTCCAAGACGACTTGCCCGTCAGCTTTGATCGAAGAATCGATTTCCGGGCGCAGCGCCGCTGCCGACTCGCGCGTAACGAGAATTTTCCGTTTCAGGTGCTTGAATACCTCTACTGAACGCATACGACACCTAATCCTATGTAGGAATTGAGGCTGACACGAGTGTACCGGGGAAGAGCACAGGCGTCCGGCTAGCGCCGGATCTAGCCCCTCCGCCAGTTCTGCGCAAAAGGCCGATTCCAGAGTGAATAATGAGCCGACGACCCGGTTTGGCCATGTCCTCCGCTACGCCAAACAGCCCGATGCCACGCCTATTGGAGCCGGTGCCGGATATTCCCTCTTCTAGGGCCATCTCGACTGCTGTCCAGTCGTAGGTCGCGCGTCGCCGCAAATCCGGGTTAGCTTCCAAAGATGCTTTGATTCCAATTCCACCGTCGCCGACTGCGCAAACAAAACGCTCGCCGCTGTCGGACTGATAGAATTGAATGAGGCCAAGGCAGCCAATTTCGGATTGCGAGTGCTGCACAGCATTCATAGCGAGCTCCGCAAATACCTCCGCCACTACTGAATAGAGATTCGCAGCGCCAACTCCCGCCGCGCTCAACCGCTCGCTCGCCTGATTCGCGATCGTGTCGACTTCCGTTTCGGTAGTGAATTGCGTGATCGGTATGATCAGTCGCGTAGCTGCTCCGCTGCCCACTCCTCGGTCGTCCACTTCTACACCGTTATCCTGAAGTATTCTGAAGAGCTCCATGGATTTCAGATAGATTGCCACGCCAAGGTTCTCCGGAACCAGAAGTCGACAGCTAGAATTTCTTTTCGCGGCGAGAAGACCATAAACGCCGCACCATAGCGCCGCAGCGGGCTGGATGAATTCGCACGCCCTCAAGTCGATGTCTACTTCGCGTTCTCGAAAATCGGGGCGCCGTGGATCTTCTGATGCTGACCTAGGATCAAGGTCACCAGCGTGGACGAAATGAGATGGGGCTTGGATCTCCATTGGCACCAGTATACCCGGTCCTATGGCGCTGGGGCAGTCGTCAGCACGGGCAGCAGCCCCTGGTCCGGCTCGGCGCTCGGAGCCGCTTCCGTCCTTGGCCGATCTGAAAAGCTTGCCACACAGCACTAATTTGCCCGCAACCGTTTCTCGGTCGCGTCTCCTGCCTCGTAATGGCAAGGAACTTGCTCAACCAACAAATCCAGTGAGCCGCAGTTTGATGTATGAATTCCTGATTTTCACGGTGAGGCGTTCGCATGGAGAGCAACCCATATCTCGAAGCGCGTCGCGAATGGGATGAACGATACGCCGATCTCGTTCTCGGCAAACGCAACTGGCAGATTGCCGCTGGCGGTCTTCTGCTGCTGAGTCTGATTCTCGCCAGCGGTATCGTCTGGCTCAGCAATCACAGCCGGTATATCCCCTACGTCGTTGAAGTCGACAAGCTCGGATATGCGCTGACGGTGCCGCAACCCCTCACGCCGGTTGCGTTGCCGGACGTGACCGCGCGAATGGAGCGCTACGAAGTCGCCGCCTTTATCCGCGACGCACGCTCAGTCACCAGCGACGCGCAGGTCGAGCATCAGATGCTGAACGCGCTGCTCGCGCATACGCGCGGCGCCGCAGACCGCTTTTTCGACGAGTACTATCACTCCGACAACTTCTCCCATAACCCGTTCAAGATCGCGGAGAAGCAGACCGTTTCCGTTCAGATCGATTCGATCCTTCAGCTCTCGCCACGCAGCTATCAGGTGCGATGGACCGAACAGCAGCGTGATCTGAACGGGATCGCCATCGGGTCAGCGTCCCACTGGGAGGCGGCGCTTGAAACTGAAATTGTTCCGCCGAGCTCCGATGACGCGATCGTCAGCAACCCTCTTGGGTTTTGCGTGACGCAGATCAGCTGGACCGAACAGCAAGGATAGGCCGGCAACAGAATAGGAGGCCGATCGATGAGACGGATCGCCATCGCAGGAACGATCACCTTGGCGCTGACGTTGGGAGCGTGCGCGGCGAAACAGCCACCAACACCGCCGGCGCTGAACCTGGTCACCGAGGCCGAACCCAAACCGGAAGCGCCGCCAGCTCCGCCAACCGCGGAGCAGGTCCTTGCAGCACAGCCGCCCGAAGTTCGGCAGGCAATCAAACAGCACGACAACAGCGGCGATTGGCCAATCTACAAGACGCCTGCTTACACGCTCTATCCGTATAACCAAGGCCCTCCGCCCACGGTCGATTGCGAGCCACTACGAACTTCAGACATTCAGCTGCAGCCGGGCGAGACGATCACCGACGTTGCGATTGGTGACAGCGAGCGTTGGATGGCAACGCCCGCCTCCTCTGGAGACCCGCGAGATCCCGTACCGCATCTCGCAGTTAAGCCGCAAGCTTCCGGCATCCAAACCAACCTCACGATCTACACGACGAAGCACATCTACCACTTGCTGCTCCGCTCGCGCGGAAGCCACGCGGTGCAGGAGGTCGAGTTCTACTACCCCGACGAGCTGATCACGGGGATGAAAAATGCCGACTCCGCGTCGAAGGCACAACATGATGCGGCAGCCGATCCGCCGGGCGATGACTCCGGCAACATGGTGAAGGTTGCCAACGTCGATCCGGCACAACTCAACTTCGCGTACACGGTTGGCGGACCGAACGTTCCGTGGAAGCCGATCCGCGCCTTCGATGACGGTTCGCACGTGTACATCCAGATGCCGCCAGGAATGAATTCGAGCGAGGCGCCGGCGCTGCTTGTGAACGCAAGCAGCGGGACGCAGATGGTGAACTACAGGGTCAAGGGAAACTACTACGTCGTCGATCGATTGGTCACCGACGCAATTCTCGTATCAGGAGTCGGACGTGACCAAGACCGCGTGACGATCAGCTACGCGGGAGGGGCGAGGTGAGACCATGGCGACTGCGAATATCAGACTCGACGGCCCGGGCGATCTTCAGGACGAACCGGAAGACTTGCTGGAGCAGGAGCATCCCGGAGGTGGCCGCTTCAACCGGCTCATACTGATCGCGTTCGCCGCCGTCGCGATCGTGAGCGGCGTGGTGGTGGCGCTCGGCGTCGAGTCATCCGGTTCCGGGCAGAGTGCGCTGCAGAAGCCGACCGACGCTCCCGGAGCATCGGCACGCAACAACGGCGAGATCGCGGATCTTGCGGCGCATGGCGGCAGGGCACCGACAGCACCGACTTTCGTACCGCCTCCGGCCGTCGTTGCACCCGCGCAAACGACCATTCAACAAACACCGCCGCGACCCCCAAGCCGTTACGCGCAATGGGCCGAAGAGAAGTACATGAAGGCACTCGAATCGCCGCAGATGGTCTCCGCGTTCCATGGAGGCGGAACGCTGGAAATCGCCCGCGCGGATGGCCAACAGAGCACGAACTTCAACCCTGGTAATTCGACAGATCCCACCGTGACACTTCATCCGCCCGCATCACCATTCTCGGTTATGGCGGGAAGCGTGATTCCAGCCGTACTCGTAAGCGGGATCGACTCCGATTTGCCGGGGCCATCCTGGCCCAGGTCAGTCAGAACGTCTTCGACAGCGCCACCGGAAAATATCTGCTCGTCCCGCAGGGGAGCAGACTCATCGGTGTGTACCAGTACGCGTCCGCCTACGGACAGCAACGCGTCGAGATCGCGTGGCAGCGGCTCATCTTCCCGAACACCTCGAGCATGAATCTCCCGCAGATGGCGGGAGCGGATCAGGGTGGTTACGCAGGGTTCACGGACGAGGGGAACAACCACTACCTGAGAACCTTCAGCACCGCGGCGCTCATGAGTCTCATCAGCGCCGGCCAAATGGTCGGACAGATGGCGACGTTTGGTGGCAGTGGCGCTTCGTACGGACCGTACGGCTACTACCAGCCGAATCAGTGGGCTATGGCGAGCGAGATGGCCGGCTCTGCCGCATCGGGGCAGTTCGGCGCTGTGGGTCAACAGATGATCGGCCAGGGGATGAATCGGCCACCGACGATCGAAATCCGGCCAGGTTATCAATTCAACGTGATGGTCACCGAGGACCTCGTATTCCCCGGAGCCTACAAGGGTTGAACGTACACAAATCGTACACGCACCTCGTACGAGATTGTGCACAAGACGAACACAAAGCCGAATCAAGGAGAACGACGATGGGAGTGCTGAAACGCAAGGAAGAACCGACCGAGACGATCACGTTGCGCGTGCCGGCTTCAGTGAAGGCGGAGATCGATCGGCTTCGCGAGCGCACAAGCGAGGCGGGCTTCGATCTGAATGGGACCATCTGCGAATCGATCATTCGGCTGACGCGGCAGGTGCGCGACGAGATGGATGGGTTGGAGGGGAACGCCACGGAGAAAGACCGTTCTCGAAAGCCTGCAAAAGCGAACGGACTGGTTCATTCAGATCGGAAGCTGCCCGCCAGCGCTGCTGATGGTCAAGGCGGAGTGTAAAGCGATGTGCGTCAGAGTTCGGAATGGAGTGGGATCTGTGATCGAAGTGCTGAGATCTGCTGCGGGCGGACGGAGGGCTCTGAGTGCTGCGTTTGGAGTGGTGAAGGAGTGGGGTAAAGGGCGTTCGTTCGTAGAGCAAGATAAAGCATCTGCGGTGCAGTGCCGCAGATCCGTCGTTTTCTCCAACCTTCTCACGGCCTTTCCCCCACTTCAGGGCATCTGGAGCGGCCAGCGGCACAGTACGGCGAAAAGCACCTTAGATCAGGTCGTTTCAAGACTGCATTTCGAGTGCTTTTGGCACGCGCGCAGACCCGTCTTAAAGATGCTCGGACCAGTGATTGCAATGGCCTTCATGGTCGCGCTGGGAAGAGTCCTTAGCTTGCGCATTTCACTTACCGACAGCGCCGCGCCGGCAGGGATTTACCGAATCGTGCATGGAGTATCTGTTGATCGCGGTGAGCTGGTTGGAGCCTGCCTACCGCCATCGATCGCACAGGAAGGACTAGCTCGCGGTTACCTCTCCAAAGGCGATTGCCCAGGCGGAGCCGAGCCGGTCGCGAAAATCATCGGAGCGCTTCCAGGTGACATTTTGGAAGTGCTGCCCGACTGCGTTTCAGTCGACGGAAAGACGTTCGCTGACAGCGCCGTGGCAGCGCGCGACAGCATGGGCCGACCGCTCCAGCATGTGTCTTGGGGGACCCACCAGGTCGCGCCCGGCGAAGTCTGGCTATTCGGTTTCAATAACGCTCGTAGCTGGGACGCCCGCTACTTCGGACCGGTTCCGCTTTCGGGAGTTCGGGGAGTTCTCCAGCCGATTCTCGCGTGGTGATCATGGCGACAAACGGACATAGCCACGAGCAAGGACTCAGAGTCCATCACCTCGCCAATCTTGGCGGATTGGTAGCAATAGCCGGCCTTGACCGCGAGCCTCCGGACTTCCTGCTCGGAGCGTTGCTCAGCGTCTCGCACGAGAGGGCAACCCTCGACGCGGCGCAGCGCGCACGGGTCGCAGCGGCCGGACGAGAGCGGCTCGAAGAGCGGGCCACCAGCAAGCGCGCGTGGAAGTCGTGGAGCCGCGCAAAGGAACTTCATTCGGTCACACTCAGCAGTGCGCAGGTCAGAGAAATCATCGAGGCTCTGCACGAACACGCGCCAGAGAATTCGGCGCAGCTCATTGCCAGCCTGAGCGCATTGCTCACGGAGTCGACGCATGAGCCGGCGTAGGTTCTTCGGCCAGAAGGAGGTCGATATCAAGCTCCGTCTCGCGCCGACGGAGCGTCCGCGTCCGCTGATTCCGTGGTGGGCGGTTGCGTTGCGGCGAGTGCGGGTAAGGTGGGGAATTCGGCGCAAATCGTGGGGCAGTCTCAGCGGCGGACAGACATGGCGCCGGGTCGCCCTGGACCCACACGCCTACTCTCGCCGTTCCGTGGTCAAAGCGTCGTTCAAGCGCAACGATCATACCGGCGGTTGGGCGGCCCATGCCCGCTACCTGTCGCGCTCAGGAGCACAGCGCGAGCAGGACAAGGGTCAGGGCTTCGATGCTGAGCACGACGCTATCGATATGGTCGCCGTCGTGCGCGACTGGGAGAAGAAGGACCAGTTGCTCTGGCGCTTCATCGTCTCGCCGGAGGACGCCTCTAGGCTGGATCTTCAGGAACACGTGCGCGGCTTGCTCGAAAAGATGGAGCGTGATCTCGATACCAAGCTCCAGTGGGCCGCCATCGATCATCACAACACCGACGACGACCATATCCATCTGCTTGTGCGAGGCGTTCGCGATGACGGACGGCCGCTGCAGATCGACCGTGAATACCTGAAGCTCGGCATGCGCGGACGAAGCCAAGAGATCGTGACGAGGGAGTCTCGGCCCGCGACTTGAACCCGAGGTCCTGCGTGCGCGCGAGCGCGTCATCCTGAAAGAGCAATGGACCGAAATCGATCGAACCCTACAGCGCAAGGCGAACGGGTCTGGCGTCGTAAGTTACGAACAGTTCCAACCGCGAGCGATGCTTCCCGCGTGAGAGCAGAGCAGGAGCTGGCACGATTGCAGTTCCTCGAAGGCATTGGACTCGCCCGGCGGCTTGGCGAAGCACGCTGGGAGTTATCGCAAGACCACGAGCGGAATCTTCGCGAGCGCCAGCAGTCGAAAGACATCATCAAGAGCCGGGCGCGCAGCCAGCGGCATGACCGTGATCACGGACTCGATCGC
>DATGHL010000050.1 GCA_035308025.1 Candidatus Binataceae bacterium | reverse complement strand
GCCGATGCAGCAGTCCCCCGAAGAAGAGATCGGCGGCGAGACTGGCGTCGTGGACGATCAGCGCGCCGGCCGCGCTTTGATTCTGCAGGTAGGCGGCGAAATTTTTGTAACTGCGCCCGGGGCCATGCGCGTAAAAGGTCTGCCCGAGCTCGGGGAACTGATGAACCTCGGCGACGACCATGCGGATCAGGCGGATGTAGCGCTCCGACAAAACCATCGCGAGATGCCGGCGCGCGATTTCCATCAGGGCGGCTGCGACGTCGAGCTGCTCGAGCCCCACGGTGTCGTAGTTGACGATTTCGTTCAGGAGCTCGTCGATGACGGTGGCGAAGAGGTTCGCCTTATCGCGAAAGCGCGCGTAGATGGTGGTCTTCGAGCCGCCGACGCGGCTCAAAATCTCGTTCATACTGACGGCGCCGTAGCCCTTTTTGAGAAAGAGTTTCATGGCTTCGCGGACGATCGTGCGGCTCTTGTCGAGCGAGACGCGCGAGCGCCGGGTTGAAACCGCCCGCTTGCCCGCGCTCGCGCTTGAATCCGGCTGCTTGTCGGCCCGTTTCGGCATATCACTTGACCTTGAGCGCCGCGCGCGATTGTCAACGCTGCGCCTCAGCGCCGAAACATAGTCCCTTCTCCGATTGGCAGTCCGAGGGCGTAACGGCGCAGCCAGTCGAGCGCCACCTGTGATGCCAGGAGTTTAATCCAGTCGCGCGTACCGCGCATCATATTGTACTGGCGCGAAACCTTGACGCCGTCCCCGACTAGCCCGATGCAGACCGTGCCGACGGGCTTATCGGCCGTGCCGCCATCAGGTCCGGCGATACCCGAGGTCGCGATCGCAACGTCGGCGCCCGCCCGCTCGCGCGCGCCGGCCGCCATCTCGAGCACGCATTGTTCGCTGACCGCGCCGTGCTGCTTGAGGGTCTCGGCGCGCACGCCGAGGAGCTGCTGTTTGAGCTCGTTCGAATAGGTCAGAAAGCCGCCGACAAAATAGTTCGAGCTGCCCGCGATATTGGTCAGCCGATGACCAATCAGACCGCCGGTGCAGGACTCCGCGACGGCGGCCTTGAGATGCTTTTCGGTGAAGAGCTTGCAGATCACCTCTTCCATCGAGGTGTCGCCTTCGCCGTAAATGAAGGCGCCGATGCGTTCGTTGACGCGCGCGGCCAGCTCGTCGAGCCGCCGCTCAGCCACGCCCGGCACATCCTCGACCATTACTTTCATCGAGATTTGCGGGAAGCTGGCGCGGAAACCGACCTTGCCCTCCTCGGGCTTGATCAGGCCGGCGACCATCTCGTCGAGTCCGGATTCGCTCAGCCCGAAGGTCTGGAAGATGCGCGTGGCGAAGACCTTGTCGTTGCCGCGCGCGCGCTTGATCCAGGGAATCACCTGCTCTTCGAGCATCGGTTTCATCTCGCGCGGAACGCCCGGCAGCACGATCAGATGTGAAGTATGAGTGGCCTGCGGCACCGCCATCCGGAAGCCCGGTGCGGTCCCAAGCTCGTTCCGAATGACCTCGGCGGTTTCGGGAAAGTCCGCCTGCTTGAGATTATTCTCGGGCATCGCGCGGCCAATCGAGGCAAACAGCCGCTTCATCTTGTCCACCGAGGGCTCGTCGCGCCAGAGCTTTTTGCCGGTGAGCCGCGCGATGGTCTCGGTGGTCAAATCGTCAGCGGTCGGGCCGATGCCGCCGGTGGAAACCACGACATCGCCGAGTTCCATCGCGGTCTTCCACGCCCATTCGAGCCGCTCGGGAACGTCGCCGACGGTCAGCACGGCAGCCAGATCGACGCCGATCTCGTGAAGCTTGTCGGCGATGTAGCTCGAGTTGCTGTCCACGACTTTGCCGGTGGTGATTTCGTCGCCGGTCGAGAGGATGACGGCCCGCTGGATCATTGGTGACTCCTCATAATAGGTACGCTGCGAACGCCAAACCGCTTCGCTCGCGGCTAGACGACGCGCCGAACTATCTGTAGCACGAGGTTGGCATAGATGGCTGCGGCCAAATCGTCAAGCATCACGCCCGTGCCGCCATGCAGGCGATCGAAATAGCTGACCGGCCACGGCTTGATAATATCGAAGGCGCGGAAGAGCGCGAAGCCGCCGAGCAGCACGAGCCAGCCGCCCGGGTTGAGAAACATCGTGGCGATCATGCCGAAGACTTCGTCGAGCACGATTTGCGCGGCGTCGTGGTCGGCAAAATCCTGCTCCGCCGATCCCGCGATGAAGCATCCCGCGACGAACAGCACGCCGAAGAGCATCAGGAAGGCGGCGGGCGAGCGCGTCCAGAGTGGCGCGCAGAGCCACCAACTCAGGAAGAGGCCGAGAGTGGCGCCGAAGGTCCCAGGCATCAGCGGCAAGTAGCCGAGATAGCCGCCAGTCGCGAGGAAGGTTACGAGCCTGCGCACGTCTCAGGCGACGCCAAGTTGAAAATGTTCCTGCAGACAGCGCTGCGCGGACGTCGCGACTTCAATTGCGGATCAGTTTGGGCGGACCGGGATAGGTTGTTCGTCGGCGTTGACCTCGACCGCGCGCACGCCGGCGACCTGGCGCGCGACGTCGCTGATGAGCCCGTCCCATGGCGGGACCAGCCCCGGGCCGTTGACCTGCACAACTCCCGCGGCGCATTGGACTTCGAGTGGCGAGCGGCCGATCTTGGGATGAACCATCAGGGCGGCGCGGACTTCGGCGGCAAGGGCGGCGTCGCGCAATTGCCGCCAGCTCTCGGGCGTCGCGGTGCGATCAATCTCCTCGGCGAGGCCGGCGAGCATCCCGGCCAATGTATCGAGCGGCAAAGCGAAAGTGTTGAGGACCATAGTGAAGTTGCCGGGCTCGTCCATATCGACGTTGAGCAAAGTCTGGATGCGTGCGCGCATCTCACGGTCGTAATCACGCACGCGGCGCTCGGCCACCGCTTGGGCGAGCTTCTCCTCGGCGGCAACGATCTTCACGCGTTCGCTGAATGGCGCCGTCAAGCGGACGCGCAAACCGCAGGCCGTGTCAGGCAGCATATGGGTCACCGAGCGGCCGACGACGACGAGACGGTCGGCGGCCATCTCCTTGAGCACCTGCGCGCGAAAAAACTGGACGAAGCGTTCGGTGTCGGTTTTCAGCCGTTCCCAGAAGTGTGGACGCCGTTCGTCGTTTATGACGGCATGCTCCGGCGGGATATGATAAACGCGCGAGGCCTCGGCGATCACCTGATCGCTGGTCAGGAAGCGATAGCCCAACCTTTCGGCGGTGAGCTTACCGAGTTCGAGATAGCGCGTGCCAATTTGCTGGGTCATCGCGATTATCGCCATGTTCGTCCCCTGTCAGACCGGTCCCCAAGGCGCATCTTAGGGCGATGTGGCGCTGACGGCAAACCGCGCGATGACCTCGTGATATGCGACAGCCGAGTCCGTACTTAGCGCCGGTTAAGCGGGCGGATCACGTGCTTCGCAAAGACCTCGATAGTTTTGCGAATGTCGGATACCGGCTGAATCGCGACCTGGTTGATCCCGGCTTTTTCCATCCGGCGGACCGCCGCGACGACCTCGTCCGGCGTGCCGGTCAGGGTGGTCTCGCGGATCATTTTCTCGGTGACCAGGCGCTCGTGCTCTTTTTTGAAGGTGGTCAGGTAGCCGGAGTAGAGCTTCAAATGACGGGTTTCAGCGGATTCGTCCGGCGCGCGATAGGCGTCGCGGAAGGTCAGGAGGTCGGCGCGGAGGTCGTCGGGTAGTTCGCCGGGCTCGTTAGCTGCGAGCGCGAAGAGATTCGACGCCGAGACGACGAAGGGTCCAACCGCGCGGCGCACAGCCGGCGATTCGAGTTTTTCACCGGGCCTGGTCAGATGCATCGTGGTCATCACCAGCGAGTAGATGCGTTTGGGGTTGCGGCCGGCGCGCTCGGCGCCCGCGCGCACCTTGCTCATCACGAAGTTGACGAGACTCGGCCCGACCGCGCCGAACATGATGACGCCGTCGGCGACTTCACCCGCCATCTCAAAGCTCTTGAGCCCGCTGGCGGCGGCGTAGATCGGAATCTTGTCCTTGAGATTGAGCCAGCCGGTTTTGGGATTCAGGAACTTGATTTGCCGATGACGCTCGCCCTCGTGGTAGGGGACGGTCTTGCCGGCCATCAGACCGCGACAGATGTCGATATGCTCGCGCATCTCGGAGACCTTGGCCGCGGGCATCCCGAGCGTGCGGCGGGCGGTGTTGCCGGTGCCGATGCCAAGGATGACGCGGCCCGGCGCGATGGCGTTGATGGTGGCCATCGCGTTGGCAGTCACGGGGGCGATCCGCGATGACGGGTTGGTGACGCCCGGTCCGATTTTGATTTTCTTGGTGTTGGCAGCGACCAGCGCCAGGGCTGCATAGACGTCGGCACAGAGCATCTGGCTGTCGTAAAGCCAGGCGTGCGAGAAGCCCAGGCGCTCGGCGAGCGCGACGTCTTTGTAGGCCTCGGGAGTGGAGAGAAACACAAAGCCGAAATCCATGATTACCTCCATGAAGCGGCGAGTCGCGGTGCGCGGTCAGTGCCAAGCTCGCCTGCTGGTTGTTCGTCAGCGTTCACGGCGTGACGAAGATAGCGAAGTGCGCGGCGGAAAACGATACTTCCCGGTACGCCTTGAACGCTGCCCGCGGCGATTGCGCTTACGCCGAGTCTCAGCCACAGATAAAAGCGTCACGCGGAGAGAATGCGGATGGAGTTTTCGGATGGGAATCGCTGACGGCAAACGCGCCCTGATCGCCGGGGTCGCCAATGACAAAAGCCTCGCGTGGTCGATCGCGCGCGAGCTGCACGCGCAAGGCGCCGAGATCGCGCTGACTTACCAAGGCGAAATCCTCGAGAAACGGGTGCGCCCGCTGGCGGAATCGATTGGCGCGCAGGTCGTCGGCGAACTCGACGTCGGCAACGATGCCCAGATCGACGCGGTCTTCGCCGGTCTCAAGGAGCTGTGGGGCGGGCTCGATCTTATGGTCCATGCGATCGCGTTTGCCGAGCGCGAGGATTTGCGCGATCGTTTCCTCACGGTGAATCGGGTCAATTTCTCGCGCGCGATCGAGATCAGCGCCTATTCGCTGGTCGCAATGGCGCGAGCGGCCGAGCCGCTGATGGAGGCGCGCGGCGGCGGCGCCATCGTGACGCTGAGTTACCTCGGCGCCGTCCGGGCGATCCCCAACTACAACGTTATGGGCGTCGCGAAAGCCGCGCTGGAAGCCTGCGTGCGTTACCTGGCGCTCGACCTCGGGCCGAAAAATATCCGCATCAATGCGCTGAGCGCGGCTCCGGCGCGCACGCTCGCGTCATCCGCTATCCGCGATTTCCACTCGATGGCGCACGAAGTCGAGGAGCGCTCGCCGCTCAAGCGGGCGATGAAGCCGGAGGAAGTCGGCAAGATGGCCTCGGTGCTGCTGAGCGACCTGTCGAGCGGCGTCACCGGCCAGACGGTATACGTGGACATGGGTTACAATATCGTGGGACTGTAGCCCTGCATTCTCATTTTCGGAGGAGGAATCGCGATGGCAATCATTCCGGTGCCGCAACTTTCGGACAATTACGCGTACCTGGTCGTGGATGATGCGAGCAAGGAATGCGGCGTGGTCGATTGCGCCGAAGCCGACAAGGTGCTCGCCGCAGTGAAGCAGCACGGGCTCAAACTGACGACGGTACTGCCGACGCATTACCACTTCGATCATGTCGGGGGGAACGAAGACTTGGCGCGGGCGATTGCAGGTCTCCGCGTTTACGGAGCGCGCGGCGAGCAGGGCCGCATCCCGGCGCAGACCGACGCGGTCGATGACGGCGATACCGTTGCGGTCGGCGCGCTCAAGGGTCGCGTGCTCGGGATCCCGGCGCATACGAACGGCCACGTCGCCTATCACTTTCCGCAGCTCAACGCGGTCTTTACCGGAGATACCCTGTTCATCGCGGGCTGCGGCCGCGTCTTCGAGGGCAAGGCGCAGACCATGGTGGATTCGCTAGCCAAGCTCGCAGCGCTGCCGGACGGGACGCAAGTCTATTGCGGCCACGAATACACCGAAAAGAATCTGCGTTTTGCGCTGACGCTCGAACCTGGCAACGCCGCGCTCAAGGCCAAATATGATTGGGCGCAGAAGGCGCGCGCCGCGGGCAAGTACACGATTCCCTCGACGATCGGCGAGGAGAAACAGATCAATCCCTTTCTCCGTACCGAAAGCGCAGAGCTACGCGCGAATCTCAAGAAGCTTGACCCGGCGATCACAGACGATCGCGTTGCGATCTTCGCCAAGACTCGCGAACTGAAAGATCGCTTTTAGGCAATTGAATGTTAATGTGGCTTTCGCCTGCTTTAAGCAGCTTCAAGGTCACCGAAATTTAGATCGCGAAAGGTTGACAGATAAGCGGAAACGATCCTAGTCTGGCAGGCACGCCGGGATCATCGCGTTGGGGAAAAAGCACGATAAGGAGCGCGCCAAGCGGTCAAAATCGGTGACCGGAAAACGGCGGCGCAAATCCGAAACGTCCGGGCCGCAAGAGATACCGGCAAGAGCTGTGAGCCTACAAAATACACAAGGAGGAACTGTTAAGATGAATCGTGATTTCGAATTCAAACAACTCTTGCGCGCCTACCGCTCGGGAATCATTACCGAAGCGACCTTCGAGAGCGAGATGGGAGCCCTTGAGAGTGGCTCGCCTGCAGCCTCGAACGGCGGCCACGGCTTCCGCGCGCTGGGCAAGACCTACGCGACTGAAAAAGAAGGCGTCGCTGCGATGCTCGATCGCTTCCGCGCCGGCGAAGCCAATGGTCAAACGGCCTTCGCTAACTGGTCCAAGGTCGTCAACACCGACTGCATCCGCAGCGGCATCCGCATGATCACGGAGCGGGAGGGTTATCATGCGCGGATTTTCGAGCGCCGGATGCAGGACTTGGGCCTCGAGTGCAAGGCCATGGTGAGCGCCGAAAGCAAGAAGATCACGGAACGTTTGAGTGATGCAAACACCTCTGACAATGAAAAGTTACTGTACCTGAACGCCTTGGCGCCCGACCCCGACGCCTTCTTCAAGCCGGTGTTGGAATTCGTCGAGGCGATCAAGGACGACCAAGAGACCAAGGAGCTGTTCAAGCTCTATGTGCAGGACGAACTGTCGTCGGCGAAGTGGCTCAACTACGCATGCGGAGCGCTCAATGGCGAGGCGGCAGCGGCGCAGCCCGCAGCGGGACAGATGTCCGCGCAGTCAGTAATCTAATCTCGGCAAACCGATAGCATCGAGGCGGGACGCGCAAGTGTCCCGCCTTTTTTTGCGTCTTGCGTCGCCAGGTGTTTTTCGCGCTCCGGGAGTGCTGAGCGGCGCTCGCCAAAACCGCGCGACTGTATTAGAGATGGGGCAGTTTCAACCGCTGGTAACGAGGGAGGCGCCAAGTGTCGATCAATACAGTCCTCGGAAAATGTGAGCCGCGCGAGCTCGGTTTCACCCTGATTCATGAACATCTCGCGGCCGGGATGCCGGGTTTTGAATTCGATACCGCGGGCTTCGACCGCAAGCGCGAGATGGCCAAGCTGGTCGAGCAGCTCAAGGAGATCAAAGGACTCGGCGTCAACAGTTTCGTCGATCCTTGCCCGATGGAGTTGGGACGCGATCCGGAATACGCCGCCGAGGCCGCGGACAAATCCGGGATGCGCGTAATTATCGCGACCGGAGTCTATAACGAGGCGCTGGGCTATCCGATGCATATGCGGATGATCGGCGCCGACGATATGGCGGAGATTTACGTGCGCGAACTGACCGAGGGGATCGGCCATACCGGGATCAAAGCGGGCATCATCAAGACCGCGACCGGCGGGGTGCCGGGCTGGACCAACGATACTGCAATCACCAAGCTCGAAATCAAGGCGCTACACGCCGCGGCGCGCGCGCACAAAGCGACGGGTGCGCCGATTCTGTGCCACAACAACGAGCTGGCGCCGTTTGGCCGCGAGACCCTCGACGTCTTCCAGGAGGAGGGCGTGGACTTCAACCGCGTGCTGATTGGACATGCCTGCGGTGTCGGCGACATGCGCTATTACTTCGATATTCTCAATCGCGGCGCGTGGCTGGGCTTCGATCGTTTCGGGATCGAGCCGATCGCGTCGGACAAGATGCGGCTGGCGTCGCTGTTTGGCCTGCTCGCGGTGGGTTACGATCGGATTATGCTGTCGCACGACGCGGTCGCTTGTTGGCTTGGGCGGATGACCAAAGGGGCGGAGGAGATGATCAAGGCGTCGCCCAACTGGAACTATGCGCACATCAGCAAGCACATCATCCCGGCGCTGCGCAAAGGCGGAGTCAGCGAGGAAAAAATTCACGCCATGACGGTCGATAATCCGCGCAGCTATTTCGGCGGCTAATGCGCGTTCGCTGAGAAATTTGTGAAGTAACGAAAAGATTGAAAATGGAAAAGATTTGAGCGAGACTTTGCTCTGGAAATCAGGAAAGCCTCAGGGAGGGTAGCGTTATGCACATAATGACTTTCTCGGAAAGGCCGTACTTCGACGTCCCTGAAGACGACATCATCGGCAACGGCAGCAGCTATTTCGGGCTGTCCAACACCGCCTTTGATCCGGTGCGCGGCGGCCAGCTCTACAATGAATACTTCGACGAGCGCGTCTATGCCGAGGAGCTCGGCTTCGACGGCGTGATGCTCAACGAGCACCATCAGACGCCGTTCTGCATGGGCTCGGTGATGGACGTCGAGGCCGCGGTGCTGGCGCGCATCACCAAGCGGGTAAAGATTGTGCTGCTGGGCAATCCGTTGCCGGTCGCCGATCCGCTGCGGCTGGCTGAAGAGCTCGCGATGATCGACATGATCTCGGGCGGGCGGCTGGTGCCGGGCTATGTGCGCGGCGCAGGTAGCGAGCAGATCGCCAACAATATCAGCCCGGCCTACAATCGCGAGCGCTTCAACGAAGCGCACGATTTCATAATCAAGGCCTGGACGACGCCGGGGCCGTGGCGCTACGAGGGCAAGCACTATCACTACCGCTTCGTGAACCCGTGGCAACTGCCGATCCAGAAACCGCATCCGCAGATCTGGATTCCCGGTCTAATCAGCCCGGAGACGGTGGTCTGGTGCGCGGAGCATCGGTATCCCTACGTCGCGCTATGCACGAATATCGAGCCGACGGTCGAGATGTCGAATCTGTACGCCGACACGGCGGCGCGGGTCGGGTATCAGGCGGGGCCGGAGAACTTCGGCTACCTGCAGACGATCGTCGTGGCCGAGACTGAGGAAAAGGCCCAAGAGCTTGGCCGCGGCTTCGTCTACGGCGGCGGTTTCGGCGCCTTCGCGCGGCCGGAGTGGATGTTCCCGCCGGGATATAACTCGAAAGAGGCGACCAAGCGGCTGGCCAAGCAGTTTACCGATCCGCGCACTGGCGCGGAGATCCTGCACTTCACGCCGGGCGAGGTGGATGTCGCAAAGGTCAAGGCGAGTATCGAGGCGAACTACCAGTCGTCGCGCGACCTTGGACTGATCATCGCGGGGACCCCGAAGACCGTGATCAAGCGTCTCCGCACGCTGCTCGAAACGCTGCGGCCCGGCATCATGGGCTTCTGGTACCATCACGGACCGATGACCGTGCAGGATCGGCGCAACACGCTCAAGCTGCTAGGTGAAGAGGTGATGCCGGCGGTGCGCGAGATCGCGAAAGAGCTCGGCCTGCCGGGACCCTTCGAGCAGAAGCCGGGCAGCCGGGCGCTGCCCGCGTCGGGCAAGCGCGACGCCGTGGTGAACTACAGCTCGGCGGCAGCCGGTCGTTGAGCGGGTGATGGATTGGAGGAGGCCGCAGCGCCCCCTCCAATTTCGACATCTCTATTTACTGAGTAAATAGTTTATCAAGGAAAGCGATTCGTGTTCACTTAGACGTTCATGGATATCGACCAGAATCGCGCCGCGGCATAGAGCGAATCGAATTGGGGATAGGTTTGTGAACTATCGCGAGATTGACAACGCGCTCACCGATCCGGGATTTTTCGTCGATAACAATCCGCATCCGCTCTGGCAACAGCTACGGCGCGAAGAGCCGGTCCACTGGACGGAGGGCCTGGTGCGGCCCTTCTGGTCGGTGACGCGCTACGACGACATCGTGACGGTGTTTAGCCAGCCCAATCTGTTCTCCATGGAACATATTATGTTCATCCCCTCGAGCCCGGAGATGGAGCAGATGACGCCCGAGATGTTGGGCGTTCGCCAGATGATGCTGATGACTGATCCGCCGCTGCATGGTGCGATGCGGCGAGCCTTCAACCGTCTGATGCTGCCGCGCGCGGTCGGCAAGTACGAAACCTCGGGCGAAGCGTTGGTGCGGGAGATTCTCGACGAGGTGATCGAGCGCGGCGCCTGCGACTTTGTGCTGGAAGTCGCGGCGCGTCTGCCGATGGCTTTCATCTGCGAAATCATGGGCATCCCGCGTCAGGACTGGTCCGAGATGTTCAAGTGGGGCAACATGGTCGCCGGCTTTGAAGATGCCGAGTACCAGGTTGAATCGGGCTCGCCACTCGAGACCCGCAGCGAGGGTAGCCGGAGAATCGGCGAGTACTGCACCAAGCGCTCGCTTGAGCGGCGCGGCGGCGATGGTGAAGACCTGCTGTCTGTATTGGGAAACGCCGAAATTAATGGCCGTAAACTGACCAACAGCGAACTCGCCCACAACGGCCTCTTGTACGTCGGGGCTGGGCTCGAGACCACGCGCAATGCAATCTCCGGTGGACTGCTTGCCCTCATACAGCATCCGGCCGAGCGTCAGCGATTGCTCGGCGATCCCTCGCTGATGCCGACCGCGATCGAAGAAATTCTGCGCTGGTCGAGTCCGGTCACGCATTTTGCGCGGACCGCAACGGCCGACAGCGAGTTGCGCGGCAAGCGGATCCGCAAAGGCGACGTCGTGGCGCTCTGGATTCCTTCGGCTAACCGCGACGAGGAAGTCTTCAACGATCCGTATCGCTTCGACATCGCGCGGACGCCGAACGAGCATATTGCCTTCGGTAAAGGCGAGCACTTCTGCGCCGGGGCGCATCTGGCGCGGCTCGAGTTGCGCCTGATGATGCAGGCGCTGCTCAAGCGGATCGATCAGATTGAGCTGGCGGGAAAGGTAGAGCGCTTGCGCTCGAACTTCCTCGCGGGCATCAAGCACATGCCGGTGCGCTTCACGCAGACTCACGCGGCGGCGTAGGTTACGGAATCTTGAACTTGCGCGCGATGGGCGGCCGAGGTATCGGCCGCCCATCGCGTTTATCGGGCGCGCGCTATTTGAAAGCCTTGGTCACGAGTTCGGTATCGAGATACTCGGTGACTTCCTGGACCTTGCCGTTGGCGATCTTGAAGACCTGGCAATAGGTGTTGTTGTAGGTCCCGCCGTGTTTGGTGTTGGACTTGCCCCGTCCCTGCATCGCGACGTAATCGCCCTCGGCGATGAAGTTATCCGGGGTGATGGTCAAGCCACCCTCGAGTTGCGCCGACAGCGGCATCAAAACCTTGCTGACGAATTCCTGCTTGCCGTTGAAGGTGCCGGAAAATTTGGTGGTCCCGCAGATTGTGAAGCGAACATTATCGGCCATCGCGCCGAGGAAGGCCTCGCCGTTGCCCTTGGACAGTTCGGCGAACATGTTGCGGATCAGTTCTTTGTTTTCTGCAGCGCCCATAGCAATCACCTGCCTTTAACTTTTCTCGCCGGGCAAACGCTCCGGCTCGCGTGAGAGTACGCCCGCTCGCGTCGCGCCGTCAAAGGTTGGGACGGCTTTGACGTTTGGCCGCATCGGCGTTAAGAAGCAGAAGACGGAATTATTAGCTTTGCCGCCGGCGCGCGGCCTTAAGAATGAGGGGTAAGCAATGCCACGAGTCAATTATATCGAAAAGGCAGCGGCGTCGCCGGAGATGCAAAAGCTCTACGATGGCTTCGAGTCGCAATTTGGACTCGCTGTACCTAACGTCGTGAAAGCGCTGGCCAACAGCCCCGGTTTAGCCGCCAAAGTGTTCCCGCTCGCGAACTATTTCATGAACCAGTCGGCGCTCGATAAACGTGTGCGAGAACTCGCCGTCCTGATGTTGATGAAGCGCTGCAACTGCGAGTACGGCTTCGTCCGGCATATCGACATCGCCAAGCGCTGCGGCTTGAGCCAGGAACAGATCGATGACGTTGGAAACTACAAGACGAGCGCGCGCTTTACGTCCGACGACAAGGTAATTCTGCGCTATGCGGAGGAACTCACCCTGAATGCGCGCGTCGATGACGAACTTTTTGCCGCCGCCGAAAAAATTGTCGGCAACAAGGCGAACATGATCGATCTCACGGGCGCGATCGCGTTTTGGAATATGATGGCGCGCAATCTCAACGCGCTGCAGGTGACACTCGAAAAATAGTATAGGCGGACCGCCACGATTGGGGCTCGCGGCGGTCCGCGGTCAGAGAACTTCTAGGCGAGTTTGCGCACGCGCTGATTCGCCTCGCGGCCGAGGCACTTCTGCAGCCAGGCCTGCGCGGCCGGCGTGGAGCTCATATCGAGCTTCACCAGCGTCGCGAAGCTGAGCACCGCCGCGACGTTGAGGTCAGCGATCGTGAAATCGTTGCCGAGCAGGTACTCGCGGCCCTTGAGCTGATCGTCCAGCACTTTGAGCGGGGCCTTGAGCGCGGTCGTAGCGGTTTCGACGGCCTTGTTGTCGCACTTGTCGGGCGGCATAAAAAGTTTATTGACCAGAATCGTCATGAGCGAGGGCTCGATCTCCGTCATGGCGAAAAAGCTCCACTTGATGGCGTCGGCGTGGCCTTCGGCGGTTGACGGCCACAGCGGCGCCTTGCCGTACTTCTCGGCCAGGTAGAGGTTGATCGCCATAGACTCCCACACCACGTGGCCGTCGTCTTCGAGGACCGGGATGTGGCCGTTGGGATTGAGCTTCATGTGCTCGGAGCTTTTGGCCATGGGGACTGCGGTCGGGACGTGTTCGTATTTCACGCCGATCTCTTCGATTGCCCAAAGCGAGCGCGCTGCGCGCGATTTGGAAGTGCCATGTAATTTCAACATTTGCGTTCCTCCGGTTATGTCGCTTCTTAGCGCGAAAGCTGCCGCCGCACAAACCGCGCGGATTGATCAGCGTACCAACGCCGGCGCAGTGACCGCGGCGAGTGCGTCACGATCGAAGGTCATCACGAGCAAGCGCATAAAGGTGTCGCCCTGCGGAGCGCCGGAGAGTTCCTTCGGATAAGGAAATAAAATCTTTGACGCATGGGCTCGATACTTTTCGATCAGCGGCTGCAACGCATCATACGAGCCGACAACGCCGACCGCGATTTTGCCGTCGGGTCCGGGACCGAGATAGAGGCCGTTATTGGTGCGCACGTCGCGATCAGTCACCCAGTTCGGCGGCAGCAGGCGCAGCTTCTGCGCGCGTAGGGGGGTGAGCGTGGAGAGATCATTGCCCGCGACGAGATAGCCGCGAGCGGCCGTAAGCAATGCCACGAAGCGCGCTTCGGCGTTGGCCTGCTCCATCGCGAGAGCTGAGACGCCGCGATAACGCGCCATCCAGGCGGGGCTCGCGCGATAGAGCCAGATACCGCCGGTATGTCGCGGCGCCGGATCGATCGCCGCGAGCATCGAGCTCCACAGCTCGCGGTGGGCGTCATCGACGACCACGACACTCGCGTCATGCGCCGTCATGAAGGCGGCGAGTTGTGCGGACGCATCGGGAAGCAGCGTCGCGGTCATGAAGGCGTTGACGATCGGCCAACGTTCAAACTCGCGCGGGGTCAGTCCGGTGTAGCCCCCGGCCATCCGGAAGTAGAATCCAGCCTCCGCCTGCCAAAGCATCGTGTTGCCCCGGATGCCGAAGGGGAGCGCGACCACCGTCTCATCGCGTCTGAGCATCGCTGCATATCCGCGCTGCGAAAATAACTGCGGGACATTAGCGCGCGCCGTCCAGATTGCGGCGTCCAGATTGGGCAGCATCGATAGTAGAACTAAACCAGCCGCCGCCACCCGCCAGCCTCGCGAAATCCTGCGATCAGCAAGCCAGAGTGCGACGATCACGCTCGCGCTCAAAAACGCATAATTCATGAAGCGGCCGGGCAGCGCGCTCTTAAGGATCGGGACGTGCGTCATGAGCTTCCACGGCATCGCGAAACCGCTCCAGCCGGCGACGCGTAGTCGCGGTCCGAGTGCGCAAATCGTCACGATGACGAGCGCACTGATCAGCCAGCGCGGGGTGCGCTCGCGCCGTTGCGTCAAGCCGTAGTGAAAAATAACAATCAGGAGAGGGAGGCCAAGATAGGCGCTCCGTTCACCGAGATTGCCGGGAAAACGGTTGGCGATATTTTGCCACAACGGTATGCGTCCGAATTCGGCGGTGCGCGTCGGCACGATCAGGTTCGCAAGATCGGCGGAATAGCCGCCGGGTGAGTTGATCGCGCCGTGCGGGATGCCCGGCCAGACGAGGTAATAAAGATATGGGTAGAGCATGATTAGCGACATTGCGGCTGCCCATGCGAGCGGTCGCACGAGGCGCAGGAGCGCGCCGCGGCCGGCCCCGCCGGCGCTCGACCATCCGAGAAGCAAACCGAAGGCGCCGAAGATCGCGACCGTCGCGGCCAGCTCGATCGAGCAGAGAAATTGCGTCACCAAGGCCGTCGCGAGCAGCGCTACGAACTTCACGGGAGCGATCGCGTCGGTGATCGCGAGAAATATCAGCAGCGCGATGAGCGGCGCCGGAAAGACCAAGGTCAGATTCAGGTGCCCGCCGATTAGCTGCCCCAGCAGATAAGGCGAGAAGCCGAACAGATAACCGCCCAGCGCGGATGGTAGCCAGGCACCGGTGAGTCGGCGGCAAAGTATGAACGCGCACCAGGCGGCCAAGGCCGGCGCAGCAAGACCGATGAGGTTGTAAGCGACGACTGGACCGGCGAACGCGGTGAGCGGCGCGCCAACGATCGCCGCGAGCGGCATCCCGCCCGACCATGCGAGATCGAAGCCGGCCGGCGCCCAGACCAATCGGCAGAGAAACGGATTCAAGCCATGCCGGATCGCGTAGGGCCACCACGCCATCGCCCACATCAGGAAGGACGCATCGCTGCCCGGACCGAGATAGAGATTATTGAGCCCGCCGGTCAGCGAACGCCCGAAAAAAATCAGCGCCAGCGCCGCATACAACGCGAAGGCAACAAGGCCCGCGCGGTCTGCAAATCGACGAAATCGGCTCATTCGCCAGCGCCGCCAGGCACCACCCGATTCCCGGTTTTAGCGCGACAGCGCTTGCGTCGAGCGGCAGGCTGCGCCAGAAGAGTTCCATCCCGCAGCGGACCGCAACCATGACGACACCATCCAACGCGCAAGGGAATGCCGGGGCGGTCAGCTCGGAGGCCGAGTTGCTCGAATTGCTCGAGACGCTCTACAACTCGCGCAACCCGACGCGGCGCTGGCTGCATTGCACGCGGCGCGACTGGGTTATCGCCAAGCTGCGGGAGTGCGCGCGTGAGCGGCCGGGGCGTGCGATCGAGGTTGGCTTCGGCGCAGGAGTTTATCTCCCGGCGTTGGCGGAGAGCTATCGCGAAGTGGTGGCGACCGATCTTGACGAGTCCCATCTCGCGCACGCGCAGCCGCTGCTGGCGCGCTATCCGAATCTGCGCGTCACCACCGACGACATCACGGCCTCGCGGCTGCCCGCCGGCGATTTCGATCTCGTGCTGTGCAGCGAAGTGATCGAGCATATCCCGGATACGCGCGGCGTAATCGCCGGGCTGCGCCGGCTCCTCGCGCCGCAGGGGATACTGATTCTCTCGACCCCGCAGCGCTACAGCCTGATGGAGCTGGCGTGCCGGATCGCCTTCCTGCCGGGCATCATCGATTTGGTGCGTAAGATTTACGGCGAGGCGGTGTTCGAGACCGGACACATCAACTTGATGACGGCGCGAGCGGTTGCGGCGGCAATTGAGGGCGCGGGCCTGGAAATTCGCGAGCGCTTCAAATCGGGCCTCTACATTCCAGTCATCGCCGAGTTCGGCGGTCCGCCCGGGCTGCGACTCGCCGAATGGCTCGAGAAGCGGCTGCGTGCGGGACCGCTGAGTTTTGCGCTGTGGACGCAGTACTACGTCGCGCAACTTTCCCGGCCGGCGGCTCGCAACGAACATATAGGCTAGGGTTTCTGCTCGACGAGCAGGCGCGGTCCGTTGCTGTCGACCGGATCTGAAGTGAGGATTGGGGTCAGGCAGGCGCGATCGGATTCAGGCAGCGCATCGAAGCGCTTGCGCCGAATCACGAGATACGGCGGAAAAGCTCCCGCGGCGCCGCAACGGAAGTGGAACACCGGCGTAATCGGGCGCGGCGAATAGAAATAGAGATCGCAGTCTTCGATCCCGATATGGCCGATTGTCGCGCCGGCCGGAACGAGGTCCATAATCTCGCGGGTAAACGGCGCGAGCGTCTCGCGTGCGGCCAGCGCCGGCGTCATGACGCCGAACCAGAAGCGCGCTCCGGCGAGTGCGATGAGCAAAATGCCGAGGGCCGCCTGCTCTGGAAGACGCCGCGTTGATCCGCGAACAATCACCAGCACGCCGATCAGAGTGATCACGATCCAGTTGAGCACGCCGTAATGATGGGCCGCGGCGAGCTCGCCGAAAATCGCGAGATAACGCTGGTCCGTGGGATGCAAGACGATCGGCAGATGGTCGGGCAGGCCGCGCATCAAGACCGTACCGCCGGCCGCCGCCAGGAGTAGCGCGCAGAGCCCGATCGTGAGGCTCGCCGCGGTGAAAAGCGGCGTCGTCCAGGGTGGTGTCGGAGCTTCCGCGCAGACCAGCGAAATCAACCACCCGAGCAGCGCCGCAAGCGGCGGAAAGGCCGGGAGAATATAGACCGGGCATTTGCCGCGCGACGCAGAAAACAGGATGAAGACCCCGCCAAACCAGCATAAAGCGTAGATGATCGGTTCGGGAATCGTGCGGCCACGTCGCGGCCAAATGGCGGCGGCCAGCGCGGGAATCAACAGGCTCCAGGGAATGAAGCCCGCGACGATTTGCGGGCCAAAATACCAGATCGGATGGACACAGTAGTCCGCGCCGCCGGCCTCGGCCGGAACAAATCGGCTCACCAGATTCATGCCGATCTGCCAGCGTAGGAATTTGGCGCCTGCGATTTCATAGCCCGCGACGTACCACACGAGCCCGATCGCCAGCCCGGCTGCAAAGGTGATAATGAAGTCGGCGCGGAACAGCTCGGCCCAACGTCGGCGCACCAGCAGATAGAATCCGGCGGCGACGCCGGGCAGCGCAATTCCGAGGATGCCCTTGGTGAGGCAGCCAAGGCCGATCGCCACCGCGGCCGCGCCCATCCATACGATGCGCCTCGTCGCGATCCCGCGCTCGAGTGCGATCGCAGCCGCGGTGACGAAGAGCGCAAGCATCGAGTCCATGCGCGGCTGCCGCGCCGCGTCCAGGAAAAAATGGCAGAGCAATAATGCGGCTGCGCTCCAAAACGCCGCCTCACGATTCAGCCGGCTCAGCATCCAGCCATAAAGGATCGCGCAGGTCAACGCCGCGGGAAGCAGCGCCGGCAGCCGCAGGGCCAGCTCCGTCCATCCAAGCATGCGGACGGCGACGGCGGCGCTCCACCAATAGAGCGGCGGCACGTGAACCATCGGACCCGGAATGAAATGGGGCAGGATGAGGTTGCCCGCCAGCACGTCGCGCACCGCGCCCGACTCGCACACCCCGAGCTCTTTGGTGAAGGGCGCGGCCGGCGCGAGCGTCAGCAGGATGGACAACGCGCCGAGGAAAACTGCCGCCGCTTCGACACCGATCCGCTGTGCTCCGGGACGGTTGGTCATCTGGATGCGGTCTCGTCGATGTGGTGATGGCCGGCGGCGCCCGTCAGGCGCGGGCGAGCGCGATCAGCGAGACGCCAAGCGGAACACGCAGGCGGCCGACGACGAAACGCTCCACGGCGTAGAGGTGAAACAGCACATGATTGAGGATAGCCGGCGGCATCGCGAGATCGTGGCGGCCGTCCGCGGCGCCCGCGCGTCCCGCGATCACTTTACCGAGCAAGCGCGCGGCGGCGATCGCCGGCAGCAGGATAAAATTGCAGTGGCTCAGGTAGCTGACGTTGAAGCCCGCGCCGGTTAGCATCTGGCGCAATTCCGTCGCGCGATACCGCCGCCGATGATGATGCGTGAGATCGTGCTCGCTCCACAATTGCGGAAGCGCCGGCACGGTCAACAGGAGCCAGCCGCCAGGCGTGAGTCGCGCACGTACGGCCCGCAAGGCGCCGGCCGGATCATCAAGATGCTCCAGCACGTCGGTCATTAGCGCCAGATCAAAACGGGTATCGCCGAATGGGATGTCGTCCGGCAGCGTGCCGCGCGCGAGCGTGGCGAGGCGGCGCGAAGCGGCAAAGCTCAAGGCCGAGACGTCGGCATCTATGGCGAAAAGTTTGCCGCGCCGCGCGAGCATCGGGAAGTTGCCGCCCGTGCCGCATCCGGGTTCGAGGATTTGCGCCGCCGCGGGCAGCGCGAGGCGGTCGATGAGACGCTCGCAAATTGCGCGGCGCGCGGCGAACCACCAATGCGCATCTTCGACGGCCGCCATGCGCGGATAAAGACTCGGATCCATCGGTCAGTGTTTCGTCGTCAGGTTTTGGGGTTTTCGTTCTCGAAGCCCCAACGCTCGCGGACGAGATACAGCGGACGGCCCTTGACCTCGTTGTAGGTGCGCGCGAGGTACTCGCCGATAATGCCCAGCGAGATGAGTTGGACGCCGCCGAAGAACAGTACGGCCACCATGATCGAGGCGTAGCCGGGGACGTCGATACCGCGAAAGATTTTCAGGCCGGCGAGAAACAGCGCGTAGAGAAATGCGAACAAAGAGATTATGACGCCGAGGTAGCTCCAGACCTTGAGCGGCATCGAGCTGAACGAGGTCACCGCGTCGAGCGCGAAATTCCAGAGCCGCCAATAACTCCACTTCGAGCTGCCGCCACTGCGCTCCGGGCGGTCGAAGATCACCGCGGTCTGGCGAAAGCCGACCCAGGCGAAGAGCCCCTTCATGAAGCGTGTGCGCTCGGGCAGGCGGATCAGGACGTCGACCACGCGGCGATCGAGCAGGCGGAAATCGCCGGTGTCACGCGGCATCGGAAAATCCGAGATGCGATCGAAGACCCGATAGAAATAACGCGCGCTGGCGCGCTTTAAAAAACTCTCGCCCTCGCGCTCGCGGCGGGTCGCATAGACCACGTCGAAGCCCTCGCGCCACTTCGCGACCATCGCCGCGATCAGCTCGGGCGGGTCCTGCAGGTCGGCGTCGATCGGCACCACCGCGGCGCCGCGCGCATGTTCGAGTCCAGCGCTGAGCGCGACGTCCTTGCCGAAGTTGCGGGAAAGGCTGACCACCCGCAGCTCGGGCATCAGGGCGCGCCGCGCGAGTAACAGGGCGAGGCTGGCGTCGGTGCTACCGTCGTCCACGCACACGATTTCGTAGCTCATCTGCAGGCCGGCGAGCACGGTCGTGAGACGGGCGAGCAACTCGTCGAGCACCTGCGCTTCATTATGGATTGGCGCGACGATCGAGATTTCGACCGGCGACCGCGGAGGATCGCGGGCTGGAACGGAGACGATCACGGGAAGCGCCGGCGTCGCCATGCTAGGGCGTCAGCCCGCGGCGCCGTGTCGCGTAGAGATCGTAG